>CAUWJW010000087.1:0-9979 GCA_963558985.1 uncultured Clostridia bacterium
CAGTACAGATAAAGCTCTCTGCTTCATAAACAGCCTCCCTTATGAAAAATTTGTGTCCCCTGTGTGTCTCCGGCTTTCCTTCTTCTTTGATTTTCTCTACAATTATATCTTTTTTTTGAAATGATAACAATCATTTTGTCGAATGTTTTCATCAGTTTTTTCATACTAGTGAATCAAAAAAACCGGAAGGCTCCCAATTTTCCGCAGCCTCCGGTTCTGTTCTGGTTTTCTTTTTTCTGAAATACTGCCTACAGCAGCTCTTTTCTTGACAGGTTGATTCTGTTCTGACTGTCGATTTCTGTAACCTTTACTTTGACCACATCACCCACATTCATCTCATCTTCTACCTTTTCTACTCGATGTTTTGCCATTTTAGAAATGTGCAGCAGTCCTTCTTTACCCGGAAGAATCTCAATGAAAGCGCCGAAATTCATCAGTCTTGTAACCGTTCCTTCATAAATTTCTCCAACTTCCACATCTTTTGTCAGAAGTTCGATTTCATGTACGCCTGCCTGTGCACTTTCCATATCAGGTGCTGCAATGTATACAAGGCCTGTATCGTCAATATCAATTTTAACGCCTGTATCTGCAATAATCTTATTAATGGTTTTTCCTCCCGGTCCGATAACAGTACGGATTTTGTCCGGGTCAATCTGCATGGAGATGATTCTAGGCGCATAAGGAGACAGTTCCGGTCTCGGCTGTGGAAGCTCTTCCATCATTTCTTTCATGATGTGCATTCTTCCTCTGTATGCCTGCGCCAGTGCATCCTGCAGCACCTGCTTGGACAGTCCGTGTACTTTAATATCCATCTGGATTGCAGTTACACCTTTTTCTGTTCCTGCTACTTTAAAGTCCATGTCTCCCAGGAAGTCTTCCATCCCCTGGATATCAGAAAGAATCGCCATTTTGCTGGTACCGTCTTCTTCCACTCTCTCAATAAGTCCCATCGCAATTCCTGCTACCGGAGCTTTAATCGGCACGCCTGCATCCATGAGCGCAAGGCAGCTTCCGCATACAGATGCCTGAGAAGTGGAACCGTTAGAAGAAAGTACTTCGGATACAACACGAATCGCATATGGAAAGTCTTCTACGCTTGGAAGTACCGGAATCAACGCTCTCTCTGCCAGTGCTCCATGGCCGATCTCTCTTCTTCCCGGGCTTCTCATCGGTCTTGCTTCTCCTACAGAGTAAGGCGGGAAATTATAGTGATGCATATATCGTTTTTCTGTCTGCTCTGTAATGCCGTCAATGGTCTGGGCTTCTCCCATAGCACCCAGCGTTGCTATGGACATGACCTGCGTCTGACCTCTTTTAAACAGTCCTGAACCGTGCGTTCTCGGAAGTACACCGCTGTCGATCCAGATCGGACGGATTTCGTCAAGCTTGCGGTTGTCAGGACGGATCCCGTCATCCAGAATCATACTTCTCACCTGTTCTTTTGTAATGGCATACAGCACATTGTCTACATCTTTGCCGTTTTCCGGATAGATTTCTTCAAAATGTTCTTTTGTTTCAGCTTCCACTGCATCCATATTATCAAGACGCTCCATCTTGTCATAAGTCTGGATGGCCGCTCTCATTTTTCCTTCTGCATAAGCGCGTACTGCAGTATTGATTTCTTCCGGCACTTCATAAAGGGACAGCTCTTTTTTCGGCTTGCCCACTTCTGCTACAATATCTTCAATGAATGCAACAATCTTTTTGATCTCTTCATGAGCAAACATAATGGCATCCAGGATTTCTCCTTCCGGCACTTCATTTGCACCGGCTTCTACCATCATGATGGCATCCTTTGTTCCTGATACAACAAGATGCATATCGCTGGCTTCTCTCTGCTCCAGGCTCGGGTTAACAATAAACTGTCCGTCCACTCTTCCAATAAGGACTGAACCCGTAGGTCCATCCCATGGTATATCGGAAATTGCCAGTGCTACAGAGGATCCGATCATAGCTGCAATCTCAGACGGTGCATCATTGTCCATGCACATAACCGTAGCGACTACCTGCACATCATTGTAAAAGCCCTTTGGAAACAATGGGCGAAGCGGTCTGTCCATCAGTCTGGAGTTCAGGATTGCCTTTTCACTTGGTCTGCCTTCCCGTTTAATAAATCCCCCCGGGATCTTTCCTGCTGCATACATTTTTTCTTCATAGTCACAGCTGAGCGGGAAAAAATCGATATCCGGTCTTGGTTCTTTGGACATGACAGCTGTCACATTGACTACGGTATCTCCGTATTTCACCATGACCTGTCCGTTTGCCATCTCGCATACTTTCCCGATCTCCAGTTCTAAAAGCTTGCCTCCGACAGCAGCTTTAAACGTTCTGTAATCTGTAAATTTCATTAACAACTACCTCCTGTTAATATCTTTTCCTTTGTACCTTCTCTGCTCCAATACGTCCTGCACGGTATTGTCTGCACATTAAAAAAATCAAGCGGGACCAGACTTCCCGCTTGTATTTCCTTTTTCTTATTTTCTTAATCCTAAACGAGCGATCAGGCTTCTGTATCTTTCCAGATCTCTTTCCTTCAGGTAATTAAGAAGATTTCTTCTCTGACCTACCATCTTCAGAAGTCCTCTTCTGGAGTGGTGATCCTTCTTGTGAATTTTCAGATGTTCGTTCAGGTCATTAATCCTGTATGTCAGGATGGCAACCTGTACTTCCGGAGAACCTGTGTCTCCTTCTTTTAACTGATACTCTTTAATAATTTCTGCTTTTTTTGCTTGGTTAATCATAATTCTTCTCCTCTTTTTCATTCACCTTCAGCCGGGCCTTCGCCGGAGCGTCGTAAAACTCAGCAAAAGGCAAGTTTTTCTACCGACTAATATTACCATATATCCTGTATCTTATGCAAGCATTTTTGCATTTTTCTCAATCTCGAAGTTTCGAGTAGCTGTTCAGGTACATACTTCTCATTTTTTTGCACTCTTCTTTTGGAATAGGTCCTGCTCCTGTCTTTTGTGCTGCAAAAAAAGCCATTGCATTCTTTTTGATAATCATGGCCAGGGCTTTTGCATCTTCCCCGGTCTCTGCTGTGCAATAGGCTCCTGCACCTTTTACCAGGACTGTTTCTCCTCGCTGTGCTGCCTGTCGGGCTGCGTTCTTATCTTCCGGAAGAACTTTAATCTGCAATCCTGCCATTTGAGCAAAGTCATCAAGATAGGGCAGCATTTCTTTCTGCTCTTTTGCAAATCTTAAGAGAATCGGGCTGCTGTCCCATATGGCCCCTTTGTCCGGCTGCCTGTCTGTTCCTTCTTTCAGGCTGAAAAGCTCACGGTCTGTGTCCTGCAGATATCTGCAGCAGGCTTCTTCCAGTACCAGCGCTGTCTGAAAGGCTTCTTCCAGATCTGCTCCATAACATAATGCTCCATGGCTGCTCAGAAGCAGTGCTCTTCCTTCGGCTGCTTTCAGCGCCTCTATGGTATTGCGGCAAAGCTTCTCTGTGCCTGGCAGCCCATAGCCTGCGCACTGCAAATATCTGCCGATTCCGGGGTATTCTCTGCCCAGATCTGCTTTTTTCTGTCTCATGGCTGAAACAGCGGATGCCCAGTTCTGATGTGTATGTATCACGGCTCCCGCTTCCGGTTTGAGCCTGTAGATTTCTCTGTGTATCCGTAATTCAGATGAAGGTCTGACTGTTCCTTCATAGGTGAGATCATCAATCTTTACGGCAACTACTTCTTTCGGCGTCAGAGTCATATAGTCTCTCCCGCTGGCTGTGATGCCAAAGGTATCTTCTGACAGTCTGCAGCTTACATTTCCCCAGGTTCTTGCAACCAGGCCTGTTTGTACCAGTCGTTTACCTGTCCGGATAACCTCTTTCTTTGCTTCTTCCTGCTCCATATCCGATACCTCAGTCCTTTCCTGCATTTCGTCGATGGAAGGACCTGGCAGTAATGCAGTCATCTGTAATCTGCCTAGACAGGGCTTCTACGCTGTCAAATTTCTTCTCATCTCTGGTCTTTTCCAGAAATTCCACCCGAATGTTTTTCCCGTAAAGTTCTTTATCAAAATTAAAAATATGGGTTTCTACATTTTTGTGGTAATTGCCTATGGTAGGTTTTACGCCCACATTGGTAATGCTTGGATAGCGAACACCGTTATATGTGCAGTAGGTAACATATACGCCATTAGGCGGCGTTACCATAGTCTCATCTATCATAATATTGGAAGTCGGAAAGCCGATAGTTCTCCCCAGCTTGTTGCCTACTACCACTTCACCTCCGATGGAATAAAGCCGTCCCATATATTTCATGCACTGATCCACCCGTCCCTCTTGAATCAGATTTCGGATAAATGTGCTGCTGACCAGGTTCCCGTCAATCTCAAAAGGCTCCTGAATATGGATCCCAAATCCCTTTTTCATACCTTCTTTCATAAGGATTTCTGCATTGCCTGCCGCTTTATATCCAAAATGATAGTTGAAGCCGCAGTAAGCCTGCTTCATATGAAATTTTTTCAAAAGCAGCTCATCAATAAAGTCAATGGGATCCATTGTGAGAATTTTTTCATCAAAAGGGATGCTGAACATATAGTCTACACCCAAACTTTCAATGATTGCTGCTTTTTCTTCGGGATAAAGTATATTTTTCACAACCGGTTCTTTTGCCATCAGATTTCTCGGATGGTTGGAAAAGGTAAATACTGCGCTTTTGTATCCTGCCGCTTCTGCACTTTTGACTGTCCTTGAGATAATCTCGCGGTGTCCTTTGTGGACACCATCAAAATTTCCAAGGGCAATTACTGTTTCCTCAATCCGGTCATGAATTTCTTCAAGTGAATTAAATATTTTCATTTCTACCCTCTGTAAAAAACCTTATCTGCTATTAGTTTTCTGTATTTTTCACTGTAGACAGCAACTCCCAGGAAAATTTCCTTCCCTTCTTGACTGCCGTACATTCTGTATGCTTTCCGATACCTGTCGGGAACCGGGATATGGGGTTCTCGCTGCTCATAATAAGGCCGCTGCACAATCCGGATTTCCTCCATAGAAAATCTGCCTCCGTTGCAGAAGCGAGCTGCCTGTTCTTTGTTCAGCAGTCCCTTGCCAAAGTGAATCAGAGGCTTATCCGGCGGTATGAGCAGTTTTTTGACCTCGTCTTTGTCCATTTCCCGCAGTTTGCGGATGTCTGCTGCATCTGAAAGCGAAAAGATGCCGCTTGCAGTTCTTGTAAGAGCTGTCATTACCGCCCCGCAGGAAAGGGCATCACCGATATCTCTGCAAATGCTCCGGATGTAAGTTCCTTTGGAGCAGGTTACTGTCCATGAAATCTTCTTTTGTTCCATATCAATATTCTGTACCGTCAAGTCCCGAATATAGACTTTTCTTGGTTTTATGACCACTTCTTCTCCTGCTCTGGCATATTGATACAGCTTCTTTCCATCTACTTTGACAGCAGAATATTTAGGCGGAATCTGGCTAATGGTACCTTGAAAAGGTTCAAATGCTTCCATAATCTGTTTCTGTGTTATGTGGGCTGTATTATGCGATTGTGTTATGGTTCCCCACCGGTCCAGAGTATCTGACTCCAGCCCCAGCTGCATTTCACATTCATAAGTTTTAAAGTCCAGATCTAAATATTCCATAATCCTGGCCGCTGTTCCCGCACAAACGGGGAGCACGCCTGTAGCCATAGGATCCAGAGTTCCCGTATGCCCTACACGTTTGATACCCAGAATCCGCCGCATAACTGCCACGCAGTCATGAGAGGTCCAGTCTTCCGGTTTTCTTACATTGATGATTCCTGATTCCTTTAGATCCATTACTGCCTCAGACTTTCTTCCATCGCCTGCTTCAGCTTGCTGCAGGCCTCCTCAACATCTGTATGAAGCGTGCATCCGGCTGCTTTGATATGCCCTCCGCCGTCAAAGCGGGCTGCAATCTCTGCTACATTTCCTGTTGTCTTGGCACGCATGCTGGCTTTGCACACTCCTTGTTTCTGTTCCTTCACAAAAGCGGCCAGCTCCACTCCCCGAATATTGCGAAGTGTCTCCACCGCCCCTTCGGTGTCTTCCATGGATGCTCCCGCATCTTTAAGCATCTCTTTGGTCACATAGGCTATGGCCGCCTTTCCATCTGCAAAAATCTCCATGTTGTCCATAATCCTGCTTGTAATCAGAAGTCTCTGCGGTCTGATGTTCTGATAAAGCTCTACTGCCACTTTTCCATGGTCTATGCCTGCATCATAAAGGGATGCTGCAATAAGATGGCTCTCTTTTGTTGCATTGGAGTATTGAAAATTTCCTGTATCTGTACAGATTCCTGCAAAAATGGCTTCTCCCATTTCTTTGTCGATGCTGCATCCCATCTCTGTAAGAAGCCGGTATACGATTTCTGATGCCGCTGCGATGCTCCCATCTATAAAATTGTAAAAGGTTCTGATGTGGCATGATGGTCGATGCAGATGGTTGTCTTCCCTTTAAAAAACGTGTCCTCCCGTTTGGGAAAACGGGAAACTTCTCCGCAGTCTACACAGATGCAGACATCCGGTTCTCCCAGTGCATCAGGGTTTCTGGTGCAGTATCCCCGGTCCAGAAACTGCAGATATTCGGGAATCTCATCTTCGATGAGCACAGCTGCTTTTTTACCTGCGCTGCGCAGTCCTCTGCAGAGAGCTACAGATGCTCCCATTGAATCTCCATCTACATGGATATGCGGGAAGATTAAAATAGTCCCGGCAGCTAAAAGCTGCCGGCTGATCTCTTGTATTGAGTTGTTTTGTTTCATGGTCTGCCTCATTCTTTATCCAGGTTCTGAATGATCTCTTCTATATGTCTTCCGTATTCCATGGATGTGTCCATTTTGAAAATCAGCTCCGGAACATGGCGAAGTTTGACCTGTTTTCCGATTTCTCTGCGGATCAGACCTTTGGCGCTGCGAAGCGCTGCCAATACATCTTCCTGTGCCTCTTTTCCTTCTTCCTTTTTAGGATCCAGACCGAGCACGGTAATGAAAACGGTAGCATAACTTCCATCTGATGTCACCTCTACTGCTGTCACACTGACCATTTCTGCACCCAGCCGCGGATCCTTCAGTTCACGAAGAATCATGCTGCTGATAATCTTTCTGATTTCTTCACCCAGGCGTTCTGTCCTGTGTCCTTTTCCCATGTATTTCTCCTAATTCTTATTAATCTCGTTTGATTTCTTCCATCTGGAAGCATTCAATAATATCGCCTTCCTTGATATCATTGTAGCTTTCGATACCGATACCGCATTCATACCCTTGAGCCACTTCTTTGGCATCATCTTTGAATCGTTTCAGGGAGGCGATTGTACCTTCATGGATTACAATACCGTCGCGAACCAGACGGATCTGTGCATTGCGGACTACTTTGCCGTCTGTAACATATGCACCGCCTACGATGCCCACTCCCGGTACCTTAAAGGTATTTCTTATTTCTACTGTACCCAGAACAACCTCTTTAAATTCAGGATCCAGCATACCTTTCATAGCGTTTTCTACATCATCCAGAATATCGTAGATAACCCGGTATGTTCTGATCTGGATGTTGTCTCGTTCTGCCATGGCACTGACTGCTGTGCTCGGTCTTACATTGAAGCCGATAATGATGGCGCCTGACGTGCTTGCCAGCATAACATCTGATTCGGTTACTGCCCCTACGCCTGTGTGTACAATCTTTACTCTTACATTCTCTGTAGAAAGTTTTTCCAGTGAAGTAACGATGGCTCCCACGGAACCCTGTACATCGCCTTTGATAATCAGGTTCAGTTCTTTTACTTCGCCTTCCTTGATCTGGGAGAACAGCTCTTCCAACGTAGTGCTTGCATTTCTTGCAAGTACTTCTTCTCTCTTCTTCTCTCTTCTGTTCTCGGCAATCTCTCTTGCAATCCGGTCTTCTTTTACTGCATTGAATTCATCACCTGCGTGCGGCACATCTGTAAGACCCAGAATTTCAACAGCTGTAGCAGGCCCTGCTTTTCTGATCTTTTCGCCTTTGTGGTTGGTCATGAGACGAATTTTACCGGAGCAGGTTCCTGCAACAACGCTCATTCCTGACTTGAGTGTACCGTTCATTACAAGCAGACTTGCTACAGGGCCTTTTGCCTTATCCAGTCTTGCTTCCAGCACAGTACCCATGGCCAGTCTGTTTGGATTTGCTTTTAATTCCAGCACTTCTGCCTGAAGCAGAATCATTTCCAGCAGATTGACGATACCGTCACCTCTCTTGGCTGATACCGGCACACTGATCACGTCTCCGCCCCAGTCTTCCACCAGAACTCCCTGTTCTGCAAGATCCTTCTTTACAATGTCCGGATTTGCACCCGGTTTATCCATCTTGTTAATCGCTACGATAATCGGTACACCTGCTGCCTTAGCATGGCTGATGGATTCAATCGTCTGCGGTTTTACACTGTCGTCTGCTGCTACTACCAGGACTGCAATATCTGTGGTGTGTGCACCTCTTGCACGCATTGCGGTGAAGGCCTCATGTCCCGGTGTATCCAAAAATACGATCTTCTGTCCGTTAATCTCAACTTCTGATGCACCGATATGCTGTGTGATACCGCCGGACTCGGAAGCTGTCACATTTGTTTTACGGATAGCATCAAGCAAGGATGTCTTACCATGGTCAACGTGACCCATTACAGTAATGATCGGAGGTCTCGGCTCCAGATCTTCTTCTTTGTCTTCAAAGATTTCCAGACCTTCTTCTTCCTCTTCCTCTTCCACTTTACCGATTACTACGCTCACACCCAGTTCTTCTGCCAGAAGCAGTACGGTGTCTTCATCTACGTTCTGGTTTACATTGGCCATAACCCCCATCTTCATTAGAGTCATAATGATCTGGGATACAGATACCTGAATCTGCTCGGAAAGACCGGCTACAGTAATCGGAACATTGATTACAATTGTACCTGCCGGCAGTTCCACTGTTTCCACTTCCGGTTCCGGTGCAGGCTTCGGCTTGTTTTGTTTCTTTGGACGCACTTTCTTCTCCAGGGAACGGGTCGGCTGCGGTTTTCCGCCTTTCTTTCCGCCTCTTTCCAGTTTTGCGAACTTGTCTCTTTCTTTATCTTTAGACATACGCTCTGCTTTTTTATGGGAGGATGGCTTTTCCATGATCGGTTCCAAAGCTTCTTTTCTTGCCGGTCTGCCGCCCTGGTTATGATCCCGTCTCTGTCCCTTATTTCCATCTTTCTTCCGGTCACGTCCATTATCCCGCTCCCGGTTGTCTCGATTATCTCTTCGTGAAGCGCGATCATCGGATCTCTTTTCATTCTTCTTCTCAGCTGCTCTGGCTGCTGCTGCTTTTTCACGCTTTTCTCTGGCCAGACGCTCTTCCTCGTGAACTTCTGCTGCTTTCTTTATAATCTTGAGTCTTTCCTGACGAATGACCGGCTTCTGTCCGTTCTTTGCAGTCTGCGCTGCTGTCTGCGGTTTTTTCTCAGGTGCCGCTGTCTGCGTTTTTTTCTCGGAAGCAGTCTCCTGCACTTTTGCTGGTGCTGCTTTTGGTTCTTCCTGCACTTTCTTTCCTCTGTCTTGTAGTTCTTTGGAAACTACAGGTTTCCCAACAGGCGGTTTTGGTCTGTTTTCCAGTTCTTTAGAAACCACCGGTTTTCCTGCAGGAGGCTTTTGTATCGCTGTTTTTTCCTGCTGCTTTGCAGGGCGGTGCTTTGGTGATTTGGACTGAACCGGAATGGCAATTTTTGCTGCTTTTACCGTCACCTTAGGCTCCGATGTATTGGATTTTTTATCATTGCTTTTCTCCGCTTTTTTCTTTGGCGCTGCTTTTACAATCTTCGTCTCTGCACCACCTTTGTTCTTTAAAACTGTATTTCTGACAGCTTTTGCATCCATATCCTCTAAGGTGCTGTTTTTATCTTTGGCTTCAATTCCCATTGCCTGTGCCTTTTCCAAAACCTCCTTTGCATCTATATCTAACTCTTTGGCCAGTTCATGTATTTTCATATTTGAACCCCTCCTTCTCTCCTTCATCCATCCTTGTCG
>CAUWJW010000088.1:0-9962 GCA_963558985.1 uncultured Clostridia bacterium
GAATCATCTGCAATGGTAATCTCATTGCACAGCTTCATGATCCCGTACGCCTTTTTGTAGGAATTCTCTTCGAAGGTGGTGCCGTCTTCCGGAATCTCGACATCAGGCACACCCGCCTGATCTCTGGAGACAATCTCCATACCGAAAGCTTTTGTAATGGCTTCGATTTCTTTTATTTTATGCTGATTTCTCGATGCAGCTACAATCCTGTTCATACTCATTCTCTATCCTGTATCCTTTTATTTTAAATCTCCGCATGACCCTACCGGAATCTTTGCGTCTACTGCATCTATGATTTCAAGCACCTTCTCTTTGTCAAAGTAGCTGCACAGTTCAATGAAGTAAACGCCTTGGTCTGCCAGTTCTTTTGCTGCTGCCTTTGCAGCTTCCATATCTTTTGTAAATCTTACATAGGTGTTGCAGTCCTCATTGCTCAGAGAAAAGCGCTGTGTTTCCTCAACGCCGTCCATCACAATGATCACGCCAAACTCCTTAAAGGATTCCAGCGCATCATTCTTTTTCTGTTCTTCCGGCAGATAGGATGCATGGGTAATCTCAATGCCGCCGCCTGCAGCCCTGCGCAGCTTCTCTGCAGCTTCATCATCAAAGTATCCGCACAGATCAATCAGTTCAAACCCTTCTCCTGCCAGCTTTTTGACCAGTTCTTCTGTCATCTCATCGTTGTCTGTGCCTGCTACCAGATTGTAGCTCTCCTCATTCTCATATACAAAGGAGTAATTTTCCGGTGATGCTCCCGCAACATTTTCAATAAAAGCGTATTTAAACATAATTCCTCCTGTTCCTTTTTTTGCATAAGTTGTTTTCCATAAGTATACGATAAAATCCTCATTCCCGCAAGGCTCGGCGGGATTTTCACAGGAATTGCAGCTGGACTTTCTCACAGGCTTCGTGTAAAATACCCCTTGTAAAATTTAACGAAAAGAAGGTGTTATTTATGCAGATTGTCATTTTGGACGGTTATACAGTCAATCCGGGAGATCTTTCGTGGGAGGCTCTAGAAGCTCTTGGTGATTTGATTGTCTATGACGCTTCTTCACCGGATGAGCTTCTGGATAGAACCGGCTCCAGTGCAATCCTTATTACTAGCAAGTGCTTCATTACAAGAGAATTTATGGAGCAGTGTCCTGATTTAAAATATATCGGTTCCATGGCCACCGGCTATAATAATATTGATGTAGCTGCCGCAAGGGAGCTGGGAATCGCAGTAACCAATATTCCCGCTTATTCTACCGATGCCGTAGCGCAGCATACCTTTGCCTTGATTCTGGAACTGTCCAATCATACAGCGCTCCATGACCGTTCGGTAAAAGACGGAGAATGGTCAAAATGTGACCATTTCTGCTACTGGAAACAGCCTGTCACACTTCTTGCAGGCCGTTCTCTGGGTATCATCGGATACGGTCAGATTGGAAAAAAGGTGGGCGAGATTGCGTCTGCTTTTGGCATGAAGGTGAATGTGTACAGCCAAGACAGGGAGGCTGCTGTGAAATCGGATTTTCTCTCCCTCCACTGCCCGCTCACTACAGAAAATGCAGGCTTTATAAATGAGGAGTTTCTCAGTAAAATGAAGCCGGGAAGCGTTCTCATCAATACGGCAAGAGGCGGTCTTTTAGATGAGCAGGCTGTGGCCCGCGCACTTAAGACAGGTCATCTGCGGGCTGCTGCCGTTGATGTACTGTCTCAGGAGCCGCCAAAAGAAGACAACCCTCTGCTCCATGCAGAGAATTGCATCATCACACCGCATATGGCATGGGCGCCTGAGGAAATGCGCCGGATTATATGCGACACGCTGGCAGCAAACCTCAAAAGCTTTTTGGAAGGCGGGACGCTCAATCGAGTGGATCTTTAGCTTTTCTGTGCCTGCGCCTTACCCGCAAACAAATTCCTGTAATACCAAGTGCCACAGCTCCCGCAGCAAGGACCGCAACCTTATTGGGCTGCTTAAAGAGCTCTGCCGGAGCGGCACTTTTCACTTCTGTCTTGCGCTGCTGCCCTTTTTCATATCTTTCCGGCACCATTCCGCCGTCAAAAGAATCCAAGTAAGAAGCAAGCGCATACCAGGCTTTCAGTTCTTTTCCATTATCATAAACAATATGATCTTCAAAATTTTCAATTGGATTTCCATGCTCGTCTTTCGGCTCAATGGACAAAAGGCCGAAAGACTGTTCTTTAACAGCACCCAGCATCTGGCAGGAGTACAAATCTGCTGCTGTCCGGTAAAGCTGATCCGGCTCCGGCTTTTCATAGTTTCCGTTTCCCCGGTCTAAATACACATCAGTCACTCTGTTGAGTGGCAAACGTCTCTTATTGTAATCATACTTAAGACCGGACGCCGAAATGCGGGCCACCTGCATGATATCCGATACAGTACCATCCACCTCTGCCACAGCTTTCAGTTCACGCCCTGTCAGGTAGGCTGTTACCAGCGGGTACCCCGGTGTTCCGTCTTTTCCATATCCCAGAGAGTTTACATTAAAGGCATGGGCTGCTGTCACTTTCCCTTCACCAAAAGAAGCCCGTACTACGCCTGCCGGGACTAGTGCCACGTCTACCGGTCGGGAATCTGCCCCTTCTGCCTGCCTGACCGCATAACGATAGGAATCTGCTATGAGATTTCCCAAAGGTTCTTCTCTCTGGACAGCTGCAAACTCCTCAATGGGAGTAAAGGCCTTCTTATTATATGCCAGAACCGTATTCATTTCATACCCGTACTTCGAAAAATACTGCTCATCGGCCAGTTTCCTGTACTGTTTCAACTGTTTCTCCACCTGCGGATTTCCTTTGATCCGATCATCTAACGGGATCAGTCTGTAGTGTGCAAGCGCATAGCTCCCATCCTTTTGCCGCTGCAAAAGAATATGTCCCAGATTGTCCGTATAGCTGCCGCAGGAAGCAATCACCGTTTTCCCGACTTTTATAGGCTCGTTCAGTTCCGTATGGGTGTGACCGCTGATAATCACATCAATCTCCGGTACTGCCTGCGCCAGAAGTTCATCTTCAGATTCCTCCGGTTCCTCATAAGTTCCGCTGTGGGAAAGACATACGATCAGGTCCGGTTCTTCCTTTTGAATCTGTTCAACTGTTTTTTCTGCCGCTTCTATGGGATCTTTAAAATACAGGCCGCTTTCCGGGGCAAATTCTTCTGCCTCTTTCCCCAGAATCCCAAAGACTGCAATCCGGGCATCTCCTTTTTCCAAAATACGATATTCTTGTACACCATACTGCCTGCATGCTACTTTTAGTTTGTAGCCGTTCTCCCTTTTGTCCGGGTCTGCCAAAGTCCTTTCCCAGTCAATATTGGCACAAAGCAGCGATGGAACCGAATCCCCTGATGCTTTCGCTGCCCGGAGCATCTTTGCCAGACCTGCGGCCCGGTAGTCAAACTCATGATTTCCCAGGACAGTGGCATCATACCCTATGCTTCCCATCATACGCAGTTCAGCTGCTTCCTGAGAAAAAACAGTCTGATATGGTGTTCCCATAGAAAAATCGCCTGCATCCAGAAGCAGACTGTCCGGATAGGTACGCTTTATCGTTTCTGCTGCTGTATAGAGCCTGGCAAATCCGCCCCGGGAGCGGGACTTTCCATCTCTTGTAATTGTTTCTTCATCTAAATGGGAATGCATATCATGGGAAAAAAGGATAGAGACCTTTCCGGCCTCCTGTTCCTCTTTCCCTGCTGCCTGTGCGCTTACAGGGCACAGCAGCAAAACGGCGGCTATCCCAATTGCAAGTTTTTGTCTGATGTTCATGGTTCTTTGCCCTCTCTGTGGTAAAAAATTACGAGGCAAACCCGAAATAAAGCAGGATGCCCCGGTAGATTCCTCTTGCAAAGCTCTGAGGATCGTTTGTCAGTAAATATACATCGTTTAAGTTTGTAATATATCCCATCTCCACTAAGACAGACGGCATGGAAGTGGCCCGCAGCACATAAAGTCCAGGTCTTACGAAAACGCCCCGGTCCGCAAGCCCCGTCATATCAGAAATGCCCTGCAGAATCTGCTCACCCAGGCGGTAGGCCGGTGTTGTCTCATTATAGACATAAGCCTCGCTTCCGCTTGCAGCTGTATTGGGACTGGAATTGCAGTGGAGACTGATAAAGTAGTCAGCGTCCCAGGTATTTGCTTCATACACTCTGGCCTGCAGGCTTGATGCATTACTGGTTCCCAGCTGCTCCTGCGGTGTATTGCGTGAAAGGCGCACTTCAAACCGGGGATCCTCTTCAAGCAGTGCTGCCAGACGCACTCCGATATCATAGGTAATATCCTGCTCCCGAACACCGTTTGCTTCTGCACCGGAATTGGGATTCTGCGGGTTATGTCCCTGATCTACAAAAATTTTGATTGCCATAGCAGTTCCTCCTGTTCTACCTTCTCAGTATATGCAGCCAAAAAGAACTGCGGGACTGTCCCTCATGCAAACGCTCTCATATTTCCGGTCTGCCGCCTGTCTTTAAATTTCCGCCAGGAAAAGCTTGTATGCCTGATAGGCTTCATATAAATCTGCTTTGGAAATGATTTCCCAAGGAGCATGCATGTTAATTACAGGGACACCTGCGTCAATGACATGCATCACATAGTTTCCCATAATGTAAGCGATGGTTCCGCCACCGCCCTGGTCCACTTTGCCCAATTCTGCAGTCTGATAATTTACCTTTCCGTCATCTAGCACTCTGCGCAGCTGTGCGATATATTCCGGATCTGCGTCATTGCATCCGCTCTTTCCTCTTGCACCGGTATATTTGTTAAAGACTACACCGTGTCCCAGAAATGCCGCATTTTTCTTTTCTGTCACACTCAGATAAAGAGGATCCACTGCGGCACTTACATCGCTGGAAAGCATTTTCGTACAGGCAAGCGCCCGTCTTGTCTTAAGCATAGACTCCCCTTCCATGCATGCCACCAGCTCTGCAATAGTGTTTTCCATAAACAGCGACTGTGCTCCGGTTGCTCCCACGCTTCCGATTTCTTCTTTGTCTACCAGAAAACAGCAGTTTGTGTATTCGCACGCTTCCACATCCAGCAGAGCCTTTAACGATGCATAGGCACACACTCTGTCATCGTGTCCATACCCCATTACCATACTGCGATCAAGCCCGCAGTCTCTGGCTTTTCCGCTTGGCACCACTTCGATTTCAGCGCTTAAAAAGTCCTCTTCCTCTATACCGTAGCTTTCTTTTAAGATGCGGAGCACATTCTTTTTCACTGCATCCTTGTCTTCTTCTTTCAGCGGAATACTTCCCACTGTTACATCCAGATTCTCGCCTTCCACCACTTTTGCACCTGCTGTTTTCAGCTGATCTGCAGCAAGATGGATTAAAAGATCACTGATTCCAAAAACAGGATCCTCTTCTTTTTCTCCAATGGCAAGGTCGATCCTTGTACCGTCTTTTTTTATGACTGTACCATGAAGCGCCAGGGGCAGTGTAACCCACTGGTACTTTTTAATTCCGCCGTAGTAGTGGGTATCCAGCAGTGCAAAACCTTCACTTTCATAAAGAGGATTCTGTTTTAAATCCAGGCGCGGGGAGTCGATATGCGCCCCCAGGATGCGCAGGCCTTCTTCCAGAGGCTTTGCACCAATAACAAATAGGGCGATATTTTTATCTCGGTTGCAGACATATACCTTATCTCCCGCCTTTAAAAGTTTTCCCCGCCCGGTGACTTCTGAAAGTTCGCGAAAACCCTTTTCTTTTGCCATCTGTAGTGCCTGTTTCACACAGGCACGTTCAGTCTTTCCTTTTGTAAGAAAATCTTTGTATCCCTCTCCAAAGGCCATAACAGCTGCCTGTTCTTTTTCTGTATATTTTTCCCATGCATTTTTTCTGTACATTTTTTCTCTCCAATCTTTATCTTTTCTTAGGATTCCCTCCCAGTATACGTCAAATTCATTTTTTTGTAAATCACCTGCAGGATGTGCTTTTTTGCCTAATGCCAAAAAGGGAAGCTGCACGCTGCTCTTTCCCGGGCAGTACGCATCTTCCCTTGTTCTTACTTATGTTTACGCTTTTTTACACACTCTGCCAGAAGAAATTCAATCTGCCCGTTAATAGAGCGAAAGTCCTCTTCTGCCCATTTTGCAATCTCATCCCACAGTGAGGGAGCAATCCGCAAAAGAATCTGTTTTTTCTTTTTCTCAGATTCCTTCAGCTTTTTTTCACGCTCTTTGATTTGTTTTTCCAGCGCTTCCAGCTTTTCCAGTCTTTCCTGAAGTTTTTGCTCTTTTTTCTCTAGCTCTTCACTCATAACCCTGTCCTTTAATAAATGCTTCCACTGTTTACAATTGGCTGCGCTTCTTTGTTTCCGCACAGAACGACAAGCAGGTTGCTGATCATGGCAGCTTTTCTTTCTTCATCCAGCACGACCAGTTCTTCTTCCCCCAGCTGATCCAGTGCTGATTTTACCATGCCCACTGCTCCTGTAACAATCTTCTGTCTTGCGGCAATAATTGCGGCTGCCTGCTGTCTCTGCAGCATAGCTGCGGCGATTTCCTCTGCATAGGAAAGGTGTGTGATGCGCACTTCCAGAATTTCCAGACCGGCATCCTCCACCTGCTTCTGCAGCTTCATCCGCATAGTGTCTGCGATTTCCTGGCTGCTTCCTCTCAGGGTCTTCTCGTCTGTGTCTGTATCCTCCATATTGTCATACGGATACAGCCTTGCCGTATTTCTGATGGTAGAGTCGCACTGAATGGACAGGTACTGAAAATAGTCATCTACATGGAATACGGCTTTTGTCGGGTTTACCACCTTCCAGACGACAATGGCTCCGATAATAATCGGATTTCCCATCGCATCATTGACTTTCTGCGTCCCATTGTTAAAGGTGAGTACCTTTGTCGAAACTTTTTTGCTTGCAGAAGCTTTCTTTCCTTTTGCCTTTTTTTCTGTTTCACTGATTTCTTCCAGGAGACTTCCGCCCTGTTTTTCTGCAATGGGATTTCGTGCGGATACAAAAGGATTGACAAAAAAGAATCCGTGTTTTTTGATGGTTCCGTAGTATTCACCGAATAAGGTAAGCACTAGCGCTTCGTTGGGGTTGATGACTTTCAGCCCTCCCAGAAGGACAAAGGCGATTACCATAACTAGGACTGCTGCTGTTACAACGACCCCGTTTCCTTCTACTGCGCCCCATATGGCAGCTGCAATTGCAGCCAGAATGAGCAGGATCAGTACCACCAGTACAGCCATTCCGCTCAAAGGCTTCAATTCTTTTTCTTCAATCTCTTGCATTAATATTTCCTTCTTCTTTTTTTCCATTTCAAGCACCTCCTTAAGTATATCTTTATGATATCAAAATAATATCACACAGATACGCTTGAGGTCAAGTTTTATTTGGCTGCTTTTTTGTATCTTCCTGCAACCGGAAGAATACAGATCATAATCACAAAGGCCAAAGCAGCCGCTACGGAAAACAGGGTTTTGCCGGAAAATGCCGAAATCAGCAGGGCGGACAGGAACTGCCCTGCAAACATGGCCATTGTGCAGAAGCTGATATTGAGTCCTTTATTTGCCGGTGTACTTTTATTGACAATGAGGCTGTTAAAAAGAGGCGTGGAGCATCCGAAGCCGATTCCCGCAAAGAACACGGCAATCCAGAGGATCACAGCTTTTCCTGAAAGGAAGTACAGAAGAAATGCGATTCCATAGCAGCAGAATGCCAGTGTGAGGCAGCCTTTCTCCTGTATTTTCTTTACTATATTTGGCATAAAGCCTGCGGCCAGTACTGCTACCAGGTCTAAGGCTGCCAGATAGTATCCGGTAAAAGACGGGCTGTATCCCAGGCTGTTCTGCAGGTAGATGGGCAGTGAGACCATTGCAGTAAAAAACATGAGCATGCCTAGAAACGCAATGAGCAGCACCAGAGGAATGGGTACGCCTCCTTTTTTTTCCTGCTCTGCTTCTGCCTGCTCCGCTTCCTCTTGTACAGCGCTTCCTCTTCTTGGGATAAACAGCAAGACCATAAGCAGGGCTGCAAATCCCAGTCCGTAAATGTAGAAGGGGCTCTGCCATGATATATCTGCCAGTACGCCGCTGATGCTGAGAAAGATTACGCCGCCGAATTCCATGGACATGCCCTGCATGGCAATGATCTTCAGCTGTTTTTCTCCGTGGAAAAAGGATGCAATCAGCGCTACGCTTGCGTTCATAATGGCTGCTGTCGCCGCTCCCAGGAAAAACCGGTCAATGAAAATGGCTGCAGCGTTTGGCATATATGCCCCTGCAATCCCGAAGATGCCGTAAAAGAGAAGCCCCAGGAAGGCTACCCAGTAAGGTCCTTTTTTATCAATGAGTCTGCCAAACAGGATGGCGGTTGCCACTACGCCCAGGGCCGGTGCAGTTACCAGCCAGGATGCGAAGTTTCCCAGTCCGTAGACTTCTCCCAGTTCGGGAAGTGCAGGTGTAATGGCATTTCCTACCATAACCGTCAGGCTGCTGGTAAGCATAATGGCTGCAATCCCTGCTTTTCCCATCTGTTTTCGTGTTGTTTTGGTTTCCATAAATCCTCCTTTTTTCTTGCTCGGCAAGCTTGCTTTGGGAGATTTCGGTTCTCTGCTTTTATGTGTGAAAATATGTCTTTTCCCACATAAAAAAGACATCTTTCGATGTCTTTCTCCCGTTTTCCAAAAGGTGTGTACACAAAAGAAAGCATCTGCCTGCTTTCTTCTCTCATCCAGACTTTACTGTCGGCTCCGGGCTTTCACCGGATTAGCTTTCGCTCGCGGGCTACACCGCCGGTAGAGATCACTCTTCTAGAAGAACTTGCCTGTTTTGCTGTTGTATGTATTTTATCAAATCATGTGGTTCTTTGTCAATAAGGGGCGATTTGCTTCGCAGGCAGGGATTGCAGTGGTAAAAGAAAAGAGCAGCCCCGAAAGGCCGCCCTTCCATGTCTGCTCTGCTTTAGTTGTAGCAGTTGCAGAAGATAATCACTAACAGCAAGAAGAAAAATAATAAGCTAGTATCGATTCCTTCTCCGTTTCCATTCAGCAGTCCGCAGTTATTACCCATTTCATTCACCTACTTTTCTGTTTTTTTCATTTCCCTATATCTTATGGAAAAAGCGGCAGAAAGGTTCCTGCTTCTCCTTATTTTTTTGTCTGCCTGTCAGAAGTAGGAAGCGACTGTGCTCAAAGTTTCACTCTCTCTGTCATAATGGTAGATTGAAGTGGACAGGATCTCACATTCCGGGCCGCAGCTGCGGTTTCCCTCTTCCAGCATACGAACCAGGCTCTCTGCCTCTGCCCTGTCTTCCGGGACTGCCATAATCTCATGAATGGAGCTTGGTATAATAAAGTAACTGCCTCCTACTCGTTCTGCCAGCTTCTGCGTTTCCTCCCTGCAAATCATGGTGGTAGCGCCGTGAATCTTAACCCTGTTTGTCATTACATAAAGCAAATCCGACAGCTTCATAATCTCTGCGGGAAACAGCCGCCTTGTGTTGGTATATGCCAGTTCTTCCAACTCTTCTCCGCTTATCTCCATCTTTTCCAAAATTCTGTTATCCACCAGCACCGTCGCCAGCCCTTCCTTGTTTTCTCCCATAATGACCCGGTAAATAACAGAAAGATCCATGATTTCTCTGTGCGGCACCTGTGCCAGAAGTTCCCGGTTTTTCTCAGTATTAATCAGATTCATTACAATACAATCTTTTCTCTGGGAAAGCCCTAAGTCCATTTCTTCCAGTTTGAAGCTTCCGGTATAGTGCACGACCAGCCCCGCAATAAAACTCAGAATCTCATCCATATTCTGCCGGATTCTGAATGCTTCGTACATGTCATCCAAATAAATGTTGGGCATGGCCGCAAAAAGATCCTGCTCCTGCGGCATGATCAGCAGCGTATCTTTCTTTTGATTTACTTTTGTGACAGTCGTGATTTCCACTTTGTAGGTGTTAAATACCGGCGGCAGAAACTCTTTAATCCGTTCTGCAATGACTTGT
>CAUWJW010000089.1:0-9913 GCA_963558985.1 uncultured Clostridia bacterium
CTCTCCTGTATGATTGACAATTCCATCCCTGACCTCCTGTGTCAGATTCATTCCTCTGCGTGAATGGCTGCTTTCCAACACATCTGCTACACGAAGGCTCTGAATATTATGATGGAACCCTCTTTTATGGATACTGTCCAAAACCTTTTCGCCATTATGACCAAAAGGTGTATGTCCCAGATCATGTCCCATGGCAATTGCTTCTGTCAGATCCTCATTGAGACCCAGACTTCTTGCTACGGTTCTTGCAATCTGGGAGACTTCAATGGTATGTGTCAGCCTTGTTCTGAAATGGTCTCCTTCCGGAGCTAAAAAAACCTGTGTTTTGTGCATCAGTCTGCGAAAAGCCTTTGAATGGATGATACGATCTTTATCTCTCTGATAATCCGTCCTGATTTTGCACGGCTCTTCCGGTATGCATCGGCCTCGTGATTCTGCCACTTTTGCAGCAAAAGGCGATAATATTTGATATTCTCTTTTTTCTATTAGCTCTCTTCCTATCATAAAATACCTATACAAAAAAATGAATGATCCAAACGGAAAGACCTCCTAAAACCATCGTAACAGGTAAAGTTACAATCCAGGCGATCACAATATTCTGGGCAATTCCCCATTTCACTGCAGAAAGCCGTTTCGCACTGCCGACTCCCATTACTGATGTTGTAATGACCTGTGTCGTACTGATAGGCGCACCCAGAAAGGACATGCTTTCAATTACAAGGGCAGATGCAGTCTGAACTGCAAATCCGCTGGCAGGCTGCAGCTTTGTAACGCCGCCGCCCATGGTTTTCATAATTTTCCATCCTCCCAAAGAGGTTCCCAGTGCCATCATACAGGCACAGGCTATTTTCACCCACAAAGGAACACCGGAACCGGGATCCAGCATTCCCCCTGTAATCAAAGCCAGCGTTATAATCCCCATGGTTTTCTGTGCATCATTATTACCATGTGAATAAGCTACCAACGCTGCCGAAAAAATTTGCAGTTTTGAAAAAAAACGGTTGGCTTTTGACTGTGACCATCCGGCAAACAGAAAAAAGATTAGCTTCATAAATCCAAACCCGATAAAAAGACCGATGAATGGAGATGTAATCAGCGGGATAATGACTTTGTGCAAAACACCTTCCCACAGGATATGCTCAGTCCCCATTGTATATACAATAGTTCCACCAATAAGACTGCCGATCAGTGCATGGGATGAACTGCTTGGTATCCCTTTCCACCAGGTAAAAAGATTCCAGATAATTGCGCCAATCAAAGTTCCCAGAATAACATACTGCTGCAGGGCGACATCTACCAGCCCGCTGGAAATTGTCATAGCGACTTTTTCACTGACCATAGCACCAATTAAATTCATAACTGCTGCCAGAGCAATGGCCTTTTTAGCTGTAAGCGCCCTGGTATATACAGATGTAGCAATTGCATTTGCAGTATCATGAAACCCATTAATAAACTCAAAAGCAAGTGCAAAAACTATAACGCAAGCAAGGATTCCGCTAAGCATACTTCATTACCACTCCTTCGACAATATTGGCCACATTTTCACATGAGTCCAGACTGGTTTCCAGCTGTTCATACAAATGCTTCCACTTAATCAGCTCGATAGGGTTGACCTCTTTTCGAAACAAATCCGTAAGCGCTCTTCTGTACAGAAAATCACCTTCATTTTCGATACGGTTCACCTCAACAATCTGCTCATGAACAATCCCGCTGTTCTTTTTCACTTCAGATAAATGCTTAAAAAGAACTTCCAGTTCTCTTATAGCCTGCATGATATAAGTTGCCATGGTAATACATTCTCGCCTCAGTTTCTGTACATCAAAAACAATAAAGCGATTCGCGACTTCCTCTAAAGAATCCACAATGTCATCCATTTGTTTTGTAATACTGTAAATATCCTCGCGATCAAAAGGAGTGATAAAAGATGCATGGAGAGCTGTCAGTATTTTATGCGCCTGCATATCACATTCAGTTTCCAGCACTTTTATTCCCGCCACTTTATCTGCCACATCTTCATAATTGGAAACCAGATCTAAAAAGGCTTCTCCTGTTTTAACGATTTTGCCGGCAAATTCAATAAGCAGCTGAAAAAATTCATCTTCTTTTTTCTTCACACCGATCATCTTGCATTCCTCTTTTCTCTTGTAAATTGTACTCTCTTAAATTTTATAATAACACCCTTTCTAGGGCAAAGTAAATTAAAATCGAAGATTTTTTCTTAAAAGTTTTTCTAAGTTTTTGTCTATTCTTCCCCAGTATGACACAATCGTTTCCCGTACATCAGGTTCTTCAAACATAAGACTTTCTGTCACATTCTGCAGAAATTCCTCTTTTTCTTTTGAGTCCATCTTTTTATAGATGATCTGTGCCTGTGCAAATTCTCTCATTTCAAAACTCCTCTCTGCCTAGCATCTACCTTCAGAATGAAATCCAGTATGGATACAAACGGCTCATCGGCAAATGCAATTCCCTCTGCTAAATTGGAAGGTACGAAGTAAAGACGCTCTTCCTGCTCTTTCGGAAGGCGTTCCTTTAAAGTCATTTTTCCTATCTTGAAGTAGGGAAAATACTCCTCAGGCCACATAAGCGTAGTAGACAGAAATGTATCGCCCCATTCTTCTGCCTGTTTTTTATCCATTATCTGCACTTCCAGTTCAAAGACAGGAAAATTTCCCTCCTCAAGTGCGATCCCAAGATCGGCAGCGCAGCAGTCCGGGGAAAAGCCGGCCAGAAATTCTGCCTCCTGATATGAAATTCCCTTTCGTCCCTCATGATACTCATCTCCTTTGCAAAGCGGAACCCATCGGTAGCGTATATATGTTTCTTCCTTTTGTTTATTAATCCATTTATACGTATTCACACTGTATCCTTCCATAAATCGATAGGATTTTATGGTTCCTTTATTTGAATAAAGATGCAGGGCCAGTGTAATGGCTTCAGGGTTCTCTGCAAGGAACTTCCAGAAGCCGGGCTGCTCACCGGGCGTCTTTTGCGAGGCTGCAAGCGATTCTATCAGCTGCGGGAATTTAAGAGGATCCCGGATTGCATAGACTGGCATATTGTGGCAAAGCAGATCATAGCTTTCTGTATCTGCAAAAAAGCGCACAGCAAATCCTCTGGTATCCCTGTGAGAATCTCCGCCGCTTATACCACCCATTATATTTGAAAAACGAGCTGTCACGGATATCTCCTGATTGGGATTCTGAAAAAAAGGTGCAGCTGTATAATCACCAAGGGATATGTAGCAATAAAAACTCCCGCTGAGAGCAACTCCTTTCTGGCAGATAAGTCTGGGGCGCAAAAGGCTGTGATTTAGCTGTTCGATCTTATCCAGCAATAAAAAAAAATCTGTCATCTATATCACCTCAAAGTAATATATGCAACAGATCTTCTTTTTGTTTCTTCTGTCAGATGTCAGATCCCGGTATGACCAAAGCCGCCGCCGCCCCGATCGGTTTCACCCAGTTCTTCTGCCGGCTGCCAGAACACTCTCTCATAAGAGGCCACTACCATCTGTGCGATCCTGTCTCCATCCCTGATAAGGAAATCCTCCCGGCCCCAGTTAATCAAAGGTACTTGAATCTCTCCTCTATAGTCACTGTCAATAGTACCGACCCCATTAACAAGACCGATTCCGTATTTTATAGCAAGACCGCTCCGTGCCCGAATCTGGGCTTCGTAACCGGAAGGCAGTTCAATAAATAATCCTGTGGGAATCAGACTTCTTTCTCCTGGTTTCAAACAGAGTGGATCTTTCAGGCAGGCTCTCAAATCCATTCCCGCTGATCCTTCTGTTTCATAAGCAGGCAGATACCCGCTCTCACACTTTATCTTTATATTCATTACTGTCCTTTCATAATTTTTTCTATATCAAATGCTTCATTTGTTACAGCTGCTGCACAGTACTGTTCCAGACTGCAAATTCTATTGGCTGCCTGTTCCATATCTTCCATTGTAACCTTATTAAAGCCCTCGATAACTTCCTGCGGTGTATGAATTTTCCCGCATACTGCCATATTTTTTCCAATCGAAAACATGCGGCCGGTCACATTTTCCTGTCCAAAAATATAACTGCTCTTCATCTGCTCTTTAGCAGTCGCAAGTTCTTCTTTTGTAACACCTTTTTTCTTCAGAACCTCAAGTTCTTCTCTGATTCCGAAAATGGCATCCCGAATCTTATCATGCGCCACCCCTGCATAAATATAAAAGTATCCTTTATTACTAAAAGAACTTGCGAGAGAATAGACCGAATATGCAAGACCTTTTTCTTCCCGAATATTCTGGAAAAGACGCGAACTCATACTGCCGCCTAAAATATTGCTTAAAAGCCCCATTGCATAATAGGCTTCATCCTCAAGACCTACTCCGGGAACCGCCAGACTGATATGACTCTGTTCGATATCCTTTTCTTTGACTTTGTATCCCGGTACATAGATATGCTCTGCCTGTTTTTTCGCTTTCTTACACGCTTCCAGTTTTGTCAGCTTATCCTCAAACATACCGCAAATCGCATCTTCATCAAAATTACCTGCAATAGCTAGAACTAAGCTGTCTCTTGTGTACTCTCTGCGCTGATAGTCTGTTAAAGCTTTCCGATCAATATGATCCAGTGTTTCAAAAGTTCCGATTACAGAGTTGCCCAGAGGATGACCGCTGAACACCAGCTCGCAGACTGTATCATGTGCATCATCATCAGGCGTATCCTGAATCATTTTGATTTCTTCCTTAATTACATTTCTTTCTTTGTTCATTTCTGCAGCATCCATTTTGGAATTGAGCAGCATGTCTAAAAGAATCTCTGCAGCCTGCTCCAGATTGTCGGATAAGGTCTTGATATAATAGCAGGTGGCTTCTTTGCCAGTAAAAGCATTGAACTGCCCTCCAATTCTGTCTACATCAGATGCAATCTCTTTGGCAGTCCGCTTATCTGTTCCCTTAAACATCATATGCTCAATATAGTGAGAAACGCCTGCTATTTCCGCAGGCTCATCAACAGCACCGGCTCTTACCCATATTCCAAGTGCCACTGACTGAAGATGAGGAATTTTTTCCATGACAACAGTGGTGCCGCATTCCAATACTTTCTTTTGAATCATAATCTTGGCTCCTATTTCTTTCTTTTTATTTTTTCCAGAATTTCCTGCCGATATAAATAAAAGGCAATTAGCACTGCAATAACAATCAGCGCTATGGTACCTGCCGTTTTTCCGAATTTCATTTCAAAAAAATAACTTATAAAGAGTACTGCTGTAAACATCAGAGCAACTAAAATAAAAATAGCAAAACCTGCCATCTTTGCCACACCTTGTTTTTCTTCACTGCTCTGCTGCTTCTTTTCTTGCTGTTGCAATACTCTGTCCTTTTCTTTTCCCATGATATACACCTTTTCGTTCATTTCGGTAGTGTTATTGTAACACAATCCCTCATCCATGTCACTACACTTTGATGAGAAGAGACTTGTCACAAAGCCGCCTGCCTGTTATAATTCCTTAAAAAGAAAGGAACTGCTCATATGGAACAAGGGAATGAAAAAAAACAATGCATATTAATCGTTGATGATTCGGAAATAAACCGCTCTTTTCTGACTGATATCATTGGCAGCGAGTTCATAACACTTGAAGCCGAAAATGGTGCCCGTGCAATTGAGATGCTCCATCGTCATCTTCAGGATATCTCCCTTGTACTGCTTGATATTGTTATGCCTGAGATGAATGGATTTGAAGTTCTGGCTTATATGAACCAGCAGCGCTGGATCGATAAGCTGCCGGTAATTATGATTTCATCAGAGATAACAGCCCACTATGTGAATCGAGCCTATAAACTGGGCGCTGCCGATTACCTCAGCATACCTTTTGATGCCTTTGTCGTGCGCCGCAGGATTCTAAAGGCTCTCACACTCTGCACAAATCAGGCGAAACTATCAGAAACGATAACCGATGAGATTGCAAGTTCAGAACAGAACAATATCCGTCTGGTAAATATTCTCAGCAATGTAATAGAATTCCGCAATGGAGAAAGCGGACAGCATGTGCAGAGAATCCGTATCATAACAGAAATGCTTCTGCAGAAGCTACGAACAAAAACACAGAAATATCAGCTTTCTGACGATGATATTTCGCTGTTCAGCACAGCTGCCACACTGCATGACATTGGGAAAATTATCATCCCCGAAGAAATTCTTAATAAGCCCGGTGCATTAACAGATGCGGAGTTTGAAATTATGAAAACACACGCCAGAATGGGTGCTGCTATGCTGGAAAGTCTGCCTGCGGAGCACAATGACCCGCTCATCACAGCTGCATGCAAAATCTGTCGCTGGCACCATGAACGTTATGATGGCAAAGGGTACCCTGATGGCCTTGTGGGAGAAGAGATTCCAATCGCTGCACAGGCGGCTGCACTTGCAGATGTATATGAAGTTCTTATCAGCCGGCGCATCTATAAAAAGGCTTATTCTCATAAAAAAGCTCTGGAAATGATCATGCAGGGTCAGTGTGGGGCCTTTAATCCTCTGCTTTTAGAGTGTCTTGCAGAAATCTCAGAGCCTCTCCGTATAAAACTGCAATGCCAGTCTGAGCTTCACAGTAATCAATACAGGCTGCGTACTATGGCAGAAAAAATGTTTCATACTGAAAATCTGAATGCGTCGCTCCGCTCCCTCAGGCTTCTTGAAAGAGAACGTACCAAATATCATTTTTTTGCCGCTATGTCTAATGAAATCCAGTTTGAGTATACGATTACACCTCCGGTTGTCAGAATTTCTGACTGGGGTGCTGCTAAGCTGGGAGTGGATGAGATCATATTGGATCCTTATCATAATACACATCTGCTGTCCATTTTAGGTAAAAAAAATCTTCATGATTTTTCTGCCAAGCTGCAGAAGACAACCCCCTTTGATCCTGTCATCCAGTATGAATGCACTCTGCAGATAAAAGACGAATCCCGCTGGCACCGGATTATTGCCCGTTCGATGTGGACCTCTGATGAACCTCCCCAGTACAGCGGAACCATTGGAAAAGTACTGGATATACATGAAGAACATATCCACATCAAGGGACTTGAATATCAGGCATCGCATGACGCTCTGACAGGACTTATGAATCGAGCCTTTTCTGAAAAACAGATTAAAGAAATCCTACAGCACAATGAAGAGGATAACTTTGCGGTGTTTTTAATTGATCTGGATTACTTCAAAACTACTAATGATCAGTTCGGTCATGCATTCGGCGACCGCGTCCTTCAGTATGCAGCAGAACGTCTGCGCCGAGGAGTTCGCTCCGGTGATATTATTGTAAGAGTCGGGGGCGACGAGTTTCTGGTTTTCCTGCAATATCAAACAGAGCTGACTGCCATTGCAGATCGAATTTTCACATGCCTATGTGGAACTTATGAAGATTTTCCCATCTCCATAAGTATGGGGATTGCAAGTACCGAAATAGCAGAAAGAGATTATCAGAATCTGTTTCATTGTGCGGATGTTGCCCTCTATGCCGCCAAGAAAAAAGGAAGAGGTCAGTACTGCTTTTATGAAAACGATATGCAGGAAATATTTTCAGTCATTTCTCCCATTGATGACAGTGACAAAACGGATTTTTAAATTCCCATAATGACAGGTACGCCTATGGATGCTGTGATATTCATGAAAATCCCGGTTAAAAATGCATAGATAATTGTATCTTCTCTGCAGGAGCGCTCTATAATCGGCATACAAATATCCATCGCAGAAATGCCCGGCATAGCAGTTGCTTCCAGATAACCGATTCGCTTGGCACAAAGTGGAATCAGTATAATGGAGGCTGTTTCACGGATTACATTGTGTACAAAGGCAACTGTACCGGCAATAGCATATTCACTTCCTGCTCCGGAAATTACAGCAGGCGCATATGTATACCAGCCGAAGCCGGCACTGATTGCAAGTCCCTCCCTTACAGAGAAACCCAACAGCATGCCTGATACCGTCCCCATAACAAGGGTTCCCAGTACCGCCGCTGCCGGAAATACTATCACCATCGCTCCTGCAGATTTCAAACACTCTGCAGCTTTTCCGGACAGCCCCAGATCAAATCCAATCAGTCCCATCATGACACAAAGACATACTGTCATCATATGGTTGCTGTATTTATCAAGAACATACAAATAATCAGGAAAATGTTTCAGGACAATGCAGTTTCCAATGAGAATGCCGACAGTAACCATAATTAAAATAACCACTGTACTTTGCAGCTCCACCCAGCCACTTTTCATCCCAGATTGTCCTGCCTGTTCTGAACTTACAGCTGCCTCCTCTTTTATCTCTCTTTTTAAGCTGCCGTACTTATCCATTTTAAAAAACTTTCTCAGAGCAAAAATGGCCAGCATGCTTCCTCCTACGCAAAAGACTGTCATTACAAATGCCTGAAACCCGATATCTGCAAAATGATTCATTATTTTTCGGTTTGTGCCCATACGAATCCCCATGAGAAAAATAATCATATACACCAGTCCCATAGTAAAACGAGAGCAAAACCAGAACCTCTCTCCATATGCGCTTAACTTTAATCCGGCGAAATATGCCAAAAGCATAATCCCCCAATAAATCAGTACTATTTTCATAACGGTTTGAAATCCTCCTGTCCAAACAAAGAATACTTATATATCTGTTACTATATACAATAACTTTTTTGCAGGTGAGTCAGAATCCGTAAATCATTAATAGAACAGAAAACTTTTATCCGGGCATCATTTCTCTTCCGGCCTTTGTAACACAAATACCTGCAGTCACATATATTATCCAAGAATCCATTCTTAATAATAAGAATTACAAAATTGAAGGAGGTAACTATATGAGCTGTTTTGGCAATCGCCCGGCATCCGACATTTATGAGAACTGCTGTAATGCCGGCAACCTCTGTAAGTTCAACGGTAAACTGGATGATGTAATCAGTACGCCGATTTATGTGCAGAGTGTCTATGATGCAGTACTCTCTAATCTTCAGGGGATGAAAACTGTTCAGAACCAAATGTTTACACCTAATATCCCTTGCGGGAGCACAATCAGCCGAGTAGTCGATATTCGCTGTAAGAAATATTTTAACCCCTGCAATGCAGATGATCCGAGAAATTTAACACTGACGGTAGATACCAGTATCTCAGGCGCCACTTTCCTGCAGAACGGTCAGGGTAATCCTATTCAGGCGGTAGGACCTGACGGAACTTTTTCAGAAAAGATCTTATATGCAGATACGCAGGAATGTGATGACAAATGCATGGGTACCCCTGTTTTCGGGACGCAAAATGTAACTATTACAGGTAATGTTCTGGTTTATATCGACCTGCTCTTATGTGACCGGTGCAATAACGAAAGTGTATTTACCGTATGTACGGAAGTAACTGTATCTACTGCATCCCACCCTCTCATCCTGACCAATTTCTTCGAATGCTGCATGCCTAGTACCATTGACACCGCATTTCTTCCAAGGTTCACAGAATTCACAAATGTAGCCGTGGAAGCCCGTCTGGCAACCAACAGCTGTGGAAGAGATCTCAGTGTGAGTGCAGAAGGGGAGGTTTACGGTAATCTTATTATCGCACTCTGTGTAAGTGCAGAAAAGAAAGTTCTCGTTCCGGTACAGATTTGTGCTTTATCTACAGGAGTTGCGCAGATTCCGACTCAAAGCAATCCAATCTGCACCAGCTTCCCAACTCTCTTCCCAAACAGGATCGAGGAAAGTGATACTGCTGAAAACTGTGACGATTCCTGCAAACCATGCAAGCCTTGTGAACCATGCGGAAATGGATCCCATAATGCAGGTTCCGGCTCTTCCTGCGGGAAACCGGACTGTGATTGCGGCTGCAACGAGTGCGGCACCGGTCATACCCACATAACAGAACCAAAGCACAGAAGATAGTCTTATCATCAAAACAGCTGCATGCC
>CAUWJW010000090.1:0-9627 GCA_963558985.1 uncultured Clostridia bacterium
GTTTTCACCTTGGAGCGGATGATGGGAATCGAACCCACGTCGCCAGCTTGGGAAGCTGGAGTTCTACCATTGAACCACATCCGCATGTTCAAGTCCCGCTTTTATCTGCGGGACTTTATTATTATATAAGATTTCAGCAAGGCAGTCAACAATATTCTGCCAAATCAGTTTCCTCTAACCCGGCCTCTACTGATTACACTGCAGCGCATCCATTGCCGCCTTCACCATAGCCGGTATCTTTCTGCAGGCAGCTTCCCCCACAGAAGCCACAGAAACCCGCAGCCCCTTTGCCAGAGGAACAATAAACAGCCCTTCCTTTTCCAGATTCCTGCTGATCGTATCCGGATCCTCACACGGAATCGAAATAAAAAATCCCGCATCAAAAGGCACCGTTTCCAGTCCCACTTCTTTCGCCGCCTCCTCAAAAGCACGACCCCTGCGAAGGAGCATTTCCCTGTACCCTGCTCTTTCCTCCGTCACCGTCTTCAGCAGCTTCTCATCTGCATACACCTGCGCCAGCACCACCTGCGCCAGCTTCGCACTATTGGACCAGGAACCCCTGGAAGAATACTCGCACACCCGCTTAAACTCAGCTGCAATTTCCTCAGTCTGCGCCATACAGATCATCGCACCGCACCTTGTACCGTAAAGCGTATACGTCTTAGACAAGCTGTATGCAATAATCGGCAGCACATTTTCCGGCGCATCCTCCAGATACGGCAGAAACTCCCGATACTTCTCCTCATCACCTGCAAAATCAATATAAGCCGCATCCACTAAAAGAACAATACTCTCCGCATTGACCGCCTGCGCCTTAATGGCATCCATCACCAGCTTCCAGTCTTCCTGCGACAGAGAATATCCCGTCGGATTGTGCGCAGGCGTATTTAATATAATCACCAGACTTCCCTGTTCCCAGACAAGCTCCTTCACCTTCTCAGCAAAAGCCTTCACATAAAACTTGCCTGACTCATCAAACATCGGATAAGTGGAAATCGATCTTCCCAGCTCTCCTGCAATGGTATTATAAGGAGCCCAGTGCCAGTCCGATGTCAAAATCTTATCCCCCGGATGTGAATAGTTGGATATTGTATTTCGAATCGCTCCCGTCCCGCCCGGCGTTGCAACCGCTTCTGTAAAAGTCTCAGGCAGAAAACTTCCAAAAGCCGCCTTCTTCACAGCATCACGAAAAGACGGAACACCTCCGATCGGTGCATAATCGGCAAAATCCGCAGGATTCAGCTTTTTAATCGCTTCCATGACAGAAGACAGAACCACCAGATTCCCTTCATCATCTAACAGCGAGCCGATTGTCGCATTAATTACCTGATCAGCACCTTTTTCCGCAATCATTTTCTTTGCCCTGCTGCTGATACCAAAAATTTTATCTTCTAAAGGAACTTTTCTTCCATTCTGCTTCGCTAGAATATATTCAGACATCTTCTTTCTCCTCATAAATTTTTGAACTTATTTATTATAATACGAAGTCCTTTGAATTACAAGCAATTCGCAGTATGAAATTTCCTCAAGACGGCGATAATAAAGAATATTGGAGGTGAACTATATGCGAGAACAAAAAAAGAAAAAAGATCGTACTGCGCTTGCTCTGGTACTCTGTTTCTGCGTAGTTGCGCTCACTTCTGTCTTTGCAGTGAAGTCCAGCCTGCACAAAATCAATACAGGCGCAAACGAAATGGAGATTTCTAAAAATACAAAGACAGAGACAAAAGAAACTGAGGCTTCTGTAAAAACACCTGTTGTGGACAGCCTGAAAACAGAAGAAAAATCCAGTAAGCAGGCAAAAAATACGGAGCCGGCTGCTGATTACATCGCTCCTGTAGAAGGGACTGTCCAAATGGAGTACTCCATGGATCTTCCCATTTATTCCAAAACTCTGGATCAGTACATGACCCATCCGGGCATCGACATTGCTGCTCCTCTCAGCGCAAAAGTAAGGGCCATTGCCGATGGCACAATCACAAAAGTGATAAACGATGACCGATACGGAATCAGCATGGAAATCACCCACAAAGACGGAATGGTTTCCATTTATTCCAATCTGGCTGAACAGGGGCACAAGGAAATCGGTGATACAGTAAAACAGGGCGACACAGTCGGCGCCGTAGGGGAGACCTCACTCTTTGAGGCTCTGGAATCATCCCACCTGCACCTTGAAATGACAAAGGACAGCGCCTATGTAAATCCGGCCGAATATATCAAAGGCCTGTAATCTGAATACCTTAAAAAAGTCATATGCCTGAACGTTCCTCAGGTATATGACTTTTTTATACTTATTTTCAAATTTCAAAGATATGCGGCTCCGGCTAGAGTTTCACATAATTAATGTTCTTGCCTCTCTGCCGGAAGCGATCTTCATACTCAGTAGTAATTTCTTTTGCAGCAAAACTGCTGTTATGTAAATCTGTGCTGCACTCCTTTATCTGCAGTCCGACCCTCTGGATTTCCTCCAGGGTGAACTGAAACAAATCATCATTATCCGTCTTGATGGCAATAAATCCGTCAGGCCTGAGCACCTGCCTGTAATGGAGCAGGCGGTCTCCGTAAGTAAGACGCCGTTTGGCATGCCGCTTCTTGGGCCACGGATCGCTAAAGTTGAGATAAATTCCTGTCAGCTCCCCATCTGCAAACAAATCCCGGATATCCTGCACAAACACATGCGCAAACCGTATATTGTCCAGCTCTGCAGGCTCCGTCTTTTCCAGGGCCCTGAGAATCACACTGTCCTGCCCTTCAATGCCGATAAATCCGGCCTGCCTGTTCAAGGCTGCCTGCCCTGTCAGAAACTGCCCTTTTCCGCAGCCCAGTTCCAGGTACAGCTCATCGGGATTCTGAAAAAGAGAGCGCCAGCTTCCCTTCCGGCCTGCGGGATCTTCCACCATATAATGCTGCAGCGCCTGCAGCCGCTCTTCCATATTCTTTGCTTTTCTCTGTCTCACTGCTTCTTGCCTGTACTTTCCTTTCTCTTTTACAAAAATATTCTCTCCAGCAGAATGACTGCCAGAAATGCCGCCAGCAGAATACATGCCGCCAGATCCCGTTTGTGAAGCTTCATTCCGTTCATTCTTGTCCGATGGGTACCGCCTCTGTAGCAGCGGGCTTCCATAGCCATGGCCAGTTCCTGAGCGATTCTGAACGCACTGATAAACAGCGGCACTAATATCGGAATCAGACTTTTGGCCCGTTTGAGAATATTTCCGCTTTCAAAATCAGCGCCTCTGGCCTGCTGTGCTTTCATAATCTTGTCCGTTTCTTCCAGCAAGGTCGGAATAAACCGAAGGGCAATGGTCATCATCATAGCCAGTTCATGGGCCGGAACACCAATCCGCCCCAGAGGCGACAAGAGCGCTTCGATTCCATCTGTAAGGCTGATGGGCTTTGTAGTAAGCGTCAGAAGGGATGAGCCGATAATCAGAAGAATCAGACGTGCCCCCATGAAAAAGGCTTTGTAAATCCCTTCCTCTGTGATGGTAAAAATCCATACATGTGCAATTACTTTACCCGGCATCATAAACATGTTCAGGATAAAGGTGAACAATATAATTAAAAAAATCGGCTTAAGCCCTTTGAGGATAAACTTCAGCGGCACTTTGGAAATTGCAATCACAATCCCCAGTGCTGCGACGGAAATGAGAAACCCCCAGAAATCCGCCACAAGAAACAACGCTACAATATAAACCAGCGTCACTATAATTTTAACCCTCGGATCCAGACGGTGAACCCAGGATTCTCCCGGGAAATACTGTCCCAGTGTAATATCTCGTATCATTTATGCTGCCCCTTCTTTAAGTATTGAAATAAAGCTTCTTCTACCTCATCCGGCGTTAAAAAACTGCCTTCAAAGGCAAGTCCCCTCTGTCTTGCCAGATTCATCAGCCGGGCAGATTCCGGCAGCGCCAGTCCCATTGCACTTAACTTTTCTTCCTGTGAAAAAACTTCTTCCGGTGTGCCCTGAAGAGCCAGTCTCCCGCTGTCCATAACCAGTACATGGTCTGCCAGCCCGGCGATGTCATTCATATTATGAGATACTAAAAAAGTAATATTTTTCTCGTGGGCATGAACGGCCTCTATCATATTCAAAATATCTCTGTGGGCTTTGGGATCCAGTCCTGCTGTCGGCTCATCGAGAATGAGAACTTCCGGCTTCATTGCGATAACGCCTGCAATCGCCACCCGCCGCTTCTGCCCGCCGGAAAGGTCAAAGGGCGAACGCTGCCCGATTTCTTCATAGTCAAGACCTACCAGCTGTATGGCCTCTCTGACTCTGGCCTGCAGCTCCTCGCCTTCCAGTCCCAGATTCTTCGGTCCGAAGGCAACGTCTTTTTCCACGGTCTCTTCAAAAAGCTGGTACTCCGGATACTGAAACACCAGTCCGATTTTGCGCCGGATATCTTTCATGACAATGCCGTCAGCTGTAATATCTGTTCCGCTGACAATAATGTTTCCTGTCTTAGGCTTTAACAGGCCGTTGAGATGCTGCACCAGCGTCGATTTTCCCGAACCGGTGTGCCCGATAATCCCTACGAACTGTCCGTCTTGTGCGGAAAAAGTAATGTTTTCCAGTGCGACAGACTCCTGCGGAAGTCCCTCACTGTATATATGTGTTAAATTGTTTACTTGTATTGACATAAAAATTCAACCATTTCTTCCATATTGATTATTGTTTCCGGAACCTGCACGCCTCGCTTTCGCAGGCGATGTCCCATTTCAACTGCAAAGGGCACGTCCAGATTCATTTCCCGAATCTCGTCTCTCCTGCAGAAAATTTCCTGCGGTGTGCCGTCCATCATGACATTCCCCCGGTCCATAATGACAATGCGGTCTGCTTCTGCTGCTTCTTCCATAAAGTGCGTAATGAGAACGACTGTAATCCCCTCTTCATGGAGACCTTTGATGATTGCCATTACTTCTTCTCTTCCTTTTGGATCCAGCATGGCAGTGGGTTCATCAAACACAATGCACTCCGGCCGCATGGCAATGGCTCCTGCAATGGCAATCCGCTGCTTCTGTCCGCCGGACAGAAGGTGCGGCGCTTTCTTTCGGTGTCTGTACATGTTAACGGACTTTAAAGATGCGTCTACCCTTTTGCGGATCTCATCGGGGGCAATCCCCAGGTTCTCAGGTCCGAAGGCAACATCGTCTTCCACAATGGAGGATACAATCTGATTATCCGGGTTTTGAAACACCATTGCGGCACTTTGCCGCACATTCCAGATGTCTTCTTCTTTCCTTGTATCATAGCCGTTAACATAAACCGCCCCGCTGCTTGGAAGCAGCAAGGCGTTGATATTCTTTGCCAGGGTGGACTTTCCGGATCCGTTTCTCCCGATAATCGCTGTAAAGCTTCCCTTTTCGATTGTAAGAGACACGCCTTTGATTGCATCAACGCGCTCTTCGTCTTCTCTGGTGTAATGGAACACCAGATCTTCGATTTGTATCATTTCAGCCATCTGATTGATTGCTCTCTTTCCAGTTTTTATCCTAACTTATATATTATATCATACGGTAAAGCTAAAATATACTTGCATCAGTAATATTGCACGAGAAATTCCTGCAGTGTTACGGCATCCATCTGTCCCGGAGCTGATGCGCCCTTTCCTGCTGCAAAGGTGATGACAGAGCCGAATTCGCCGCCGCAGATTCGTGTTGTGGCGCCCAGTTCTCCCATGGAGATGGCGATGAATGGAATCTTCCCGTAGGTGTCCCGCATCAGTGCAGCCCCTTCCAGCAGCCGGAATACATCATTTTCAGACTGGGGCATGACAGCCAGTTTCATCAGGTCTGCTCCAAGATCCTGCATCAGGAAAAACCTGGCAAGTATCTCTTCTAAGTCCGGTGTCTGTTCAAAGTCATGGCTGGACAAAAGTACCTTTGTTTCCTGTTCCTGTGCAATGGCAAGAAAACGGTGAATCCTTCGTTCATCTACTTGTCCGGGTGCTTCGAATACTTCGATATCGATCACATCTGCCATCCTGCTCTCTGCGATCCATGTATTGATAAAGAAGTAGTCTTCCCGTGAAATCTCTGCCTGTCCGCCTTCTTTCTGTGTGCGGATTGTAAAAATAATAGGAAGATCCAGTGCAAGGCGAAGATATCCCAATACCTGTTTCAGTTTTTCTCCCTGTCTTTGGGGATCATCATCCTGAAGCTCCTTGAGCATATAGTCTGCACGCCATTCTACGATCTGGCAGGGCAGCTCCCGGACAAATTCGGCTTCTTTTAAAATCTCTTCCTCACTGGTGCCGGTCAGGGGGATGCATATTTCGGGCATTCCTTCTCCCAGTGTCAGATCTCCTATTTTGAGTGTCTTCATCTTCTTTCCTCTTTTCAAAGCTTTGCTGGTTTTTAGTCTAGTATACTTTTGAGATTTCGTCAATATACAGATGAAAACCTTTTGCAGGGCAACTGTGATTAATTATTCTGCAAAGTACAGAAAGCCTGCCGGCGGGTTCTGATCTGTACAAAAAAAACGGGGTGTGTAGAATCCCCGGTTTTTGTTTGATTAAGTTGTGGTGAAGCAGTCTGTTATTTTGTAACGGTAATGACGCATTTTGCGATTTTTCCGTTGGAGGTTCTTGCTTTAATGACTGCTTTTCCGCTCTTCTTTGCTTTTACTCTGCCTTTGTACACTTCTGCCACTTTTTTGTTGCTGGTGCTCCAGCGAATCTTTTCGTTTCCGTTGATTGGGAAACGGTTAACGGAAAGCTTCACGGTTTTGCCTGCTTTTACCACTGCCTTTTTCTTGTTTAAGGTCAGTTTCTTTGCGGTTACTTTTTTGTTGTTTACGGTAATTCTGCAGACTGCTTTTGCACCGCTCTTCATGGTTACGGTAACAGTTGCTTTTCCGTTTTTCTTGGCCTGCAGGATGATTTTTCCGTCTTTATAAGCTGCTTTTATGATGTTTTTGCTGCTGCTCTTAACGGATTTGATTTTGTCTGCTGTGTAAGTGCTGTTCTTGACTTTCAGTGCACTTGTTTTTGTTCCGCGTTTCATCTGCAGTTTGGAAGCGTTGAGGCTGATCTTTGCTATGGTCACTTTGCAGACTGCTGTTTTGGCTGTGATGACTGCTGTTCCGCCTTTGACTGCACGAACTTTTCCCGCTGCGTTTACGGTTACTACGGATGGACGGCTGCTGCTCCAGGTTACTGTTTTATCGGCTGCTTCTGCCGGAAGTACGCCGGCTTTGAGGACTGCTGTCTTGTTAGGAAGCAGTACGAGTTCAGTTTTGTTCAGGGTGATTCCTGATGCTTCGATTGCAGGGGTTACGGTCACTTTGCAGACTGCTGTCTTTCCGCCTGCTGTTGCTGTAATGTTTGCAGTGCCTTCTGCTGCCGCTGTTACGGTTCCGTCTGCTGCAACTGTTGCGACTGTTTCGTTATCGGATTTCCATGTGACAGTTTTGTCTGCTGCGTTTTCCGGCAGTACGGCTGCTGTCAGTTTTTCTGTTGCGCCTGCAGCCAGGGACAGTTCTGTTTTATTCAAGGTAACGGATGTTACTGCGATTTCTTTCGGTGTAACGGTTACCTTGCAGGTTACTGTCTTTCCGCCTGCTGTTGCTGTAATGTTTGCGGTCCCTTCTGCTGCCGCTGTTGCTACTGTTTCATTATCGGATTTCCATGTGACGGTTTTGTCTGTTGCATTTTCCGGCAGTACGGCTGCTGTCAGTTTTTCTGTTGCGCCTGCAGCCAGGGTCAGTTCTGTTTTGTTTAAGGTGATGGATGTTACATCTACTGATGGTGTTCCCGGGTTTCCGCCAGGTGCGGTGTAGTAGCTCCAGAGTTTTGTAAAAGTAGTTTGGTTGCTTTCTTCAACTGGCGTATATTGTTCTGTTACATTCTGTGTTTGGAAATTCTCAAACTTTGTCCCATTCAGTTCGTTCTGGCCATATACCTGGCCTCCACTTTGCAGTGTGAATATCGCATCTTGGGCCGGGTTTGTGTTAGAAGTCCCATCAAAAATGTATGCCTTTCCTGCAACTGTTGCCTTGTCCTTAAAAGCTGCACCGGAGCGTACTTCCAGTATTCCAGCTGCCGGGATGTTAATCTTACCAGTCAGGCTGCTGTTCTCAGTCAGGGCAAGAGTCTTATTGATGTTGAGCGTTCCATTTGTTATAGCTTAGTTCTGCTCCGGAATGGATGGTGATATTGCCACGCAGACCGGTGGAAGCTTTAATTTCGCCGTTGGTGTCGGTTTCGCCTTGCAGCTGTTTCTTGCTCATCAATGGCAAAGCAAGTTTTCCGGTTACATCTATTTTAATATCTCCTGTTGGTGAGAGCGTTAAAAGCCCACCGGCACTGGCATCTACTGTTCCTTTAATATTCAGTTCTGCACCTTTTGTTACTTTCCATGTTCCGCCGCTGGCAACTGTAACCTGTGCACCGTTCTCTACGGTAGTTTTAAGCACTTTAGCCGAAGAGTCCGTTCCCAGTCTTGTGAAACATGTTTTTCCGTTAGGAATTTCCACTTGAGCGTTCTCTGCAATGGTTAAGGTTTTCTGCCCTAAATCCAACGCAATGCTTCCCTTGCCCAGATTCATCCGAGCATCTGTCGTGCCGACAAATGCTTCTGATTTACTCTCCTTATCTGGAAGTTTTACTGTTCCTCCGGCGTTTATTTTGATTGTTCCGCTTGTATTCAGAAGACCTGCTGCCTCTTTATTGATGGTTAAAATCTGACCACCATTAACATTGAGTATGACACCTTCCTTAAACTTTGTGGGGGCGCTGTCCAATGTAGCTGAGTTTCCCGGAAAGTTGATTATAGTTCCAGATGTTGCACTCGCAATTGTTCCTGCTAAATCACTCACATCATTCCCACTGATGCTCAGTTTACCGTTCTCGCCCTTATGTCCTATAGGTGCCACACCAGCTGGACTTTTAATTTGTGAAACCAGGTCCTGATTTCGGGTATTTCCCGCTGAAACTTCAACGGTCCCTCCTTTAGTCAGTTCAATAACAGGTTTGCCATTAAGAGGCACATAAGGTTCATCGTAGTTAATATTTCCGTCTTTAATAGATCCACCAATCAGCCCCCTTGTCTCCTAACTGTAACTTACCACTACCAGTTAGTTAACTGTGCGCTTTCTGCGATATTCAGATCCATCCCTAAGGTGTTTTCTCCAAGCTGTAATATCACATACTGATTCTCCGGTATTTCTGCATTACCACTAAGTGTAAGTTCTCCTTTTACATAGTCACTCGCATTTTCGTCATTTTTCTTCGGATTCTGCAAGCTTCCCAGAGACATGCTACTGTCCTCTAATAATTTATTTGCCGGGATCATGGTTGTCACCAGCGCCGTAGAAAGCAACAGAGAAAGAATTTTTTTCTTTTGCATTGCAATTACCTCCTTAAAATAAATTTACTATAGGTTATTTGAAGCCTATTTTCTATTAATTTGCGGAGTCTTTGCTTCAAATGTAATAAATTGCAGGAAAAATGTAATATTTGGTCAATTTTATGATAGTTCATGCAAAAGAAGCGAGTACATAGGAGCCGATAAAAAGCGGATTTGCGGAATAAAAATAACGAAAGCTGAACTTTCTATTATCCTTTCTTGTTGATACTTTTAGACATAAAAAAATCGCCACCCAACTGTAAGTGACGATTT
>CAUWJW010000091.1:0-9578 GCA_963558985.1 uncultured Clostridia bacterium
TGCCGTTTGTCTGGGGGCTGCCGTTTGGTCTGGTAGCATCAGAGCTGGGTTCTGTGAGACCGCAGGAAGGCGGCTACTACAAATGGGTGCAGGAGGCGCTGGGTGAGTTCTGGGGCTTTCAGGCAGGCTGGTGGAGGACGATATCCATTTATATTGATAATACGTCCTATGTAATCCTGGCCGGAGGATATGCGGCAACCGTATGGGATATGACCTGGGGTGCTGAGTTTGCTTTGAAATTCGCAATGATTTTTATTTTTACAGCAATCAATATTCGAGGCGTAAAAGACGTAGGTGTTGCAAGTACGGTGCTGTCCATTCTGGTTATGGTGGCCTTCGGCGTTGTTGCAATATGCGGATTTATTAACTGGGGCGGAGATGCAGAGACTGCGTCTACAATATCCTTCCAGATGACTGCAGAGCCGGCAGAAGGCATCAGTGACTGGTTCTTCTACATTGCAGGAGGAATCTCTATCGGCATGTGGATGTACTCCGGATATGAATCAATGTCTACCCTTGCCGGAGAGGTATCAAATCCGCAGGTAATTCCAAAAGGTACCCTGATTACTGTACCGCTGATTATGGCAGTGTACATTTTGCCTACAACTGCAGGTCTGGGTTCTCTGGGCAACTGGGAAAGCTGGGGAACAGACGGCGAAAGTATCGGGTATGCAGATGTGGTTTCCCACTTCTGGGGACCGGCCTTTGGGACTATTTTTGTAATTGTGGCCATTTTAGCGCAGTGCTCCATTTACAATACATATATTGCATCCGGATCCAGAGGTTTCTTCTCTCTGGCAGACGACTACCTGGCTCCGCCTGTAATGGTAAAATGCGACAAGAAGCATGGTGTGCCGTATATTGCAGTGCTTTCGGTAGGCATCTTTAACCTGATTTTCTGTATGTTCCCGTTTGGGTTCATCATCATTCTGGACGTAGCTTTGCTGATGGCATCTTATATCCTGGTTTACATTTCTGCTATGATTCTCAGACGGAGAATTCCGAAGGAAGAGTATGTATTTAAGATCCCGGGAGGATACGGCTTGCTTGCAGTTGTATGTATCGTGCCGATTTGCGTAGCGATATTTGCCAACTTTGTTAATGGCTCCGACTATTATTTGGGCGGTATGATAGGCATTATCACCGGACCGATTCTGTACTTCATCTGGAGAAGAAGATACGGCGGCCTTACCAGAAAAGAGCCGGAGAAGTTCCCTGAAAACAAGAAAACCGGTCTGGCAGTAGGCGATACAAAAAGGATTTCTTTCCTGTTCCTGGTTATGACTGTGATGAATGTAATTGCACTGGTATTTGAACCTTGGTATGAAGGCTGGGGTACAGAAGATGCATGGGAATCCGGAGATTACTTTGATGGAATCCTAGAAGGCGCCAATGTAAATACCATCGTTGGAGCGATCCAGACAGGATTGTACATTCTGACTGCTGTATGCGCAGTGGCATGTGTTGTATTCTTCTTCCTGTCCAGGAAGGTTGAACCGAAAACAAAGAAATAAAACGATTTTTACTTTAAAAAGGCGTCTCCTTATCAGGAGGCGCTTTTTTGTGCGGAACTTGAAGCTTCTTGTCAAAAAACTTTTTTAGAGAAATTTTCCAGAAAGCTATAATGCAAGTAAATACAACGGATTTAGAGGAAAAAAGGGCAATTTACAGAAAATTATAAATATATTTAAACGGTTGTTATTACCTATATATATCGGTATAATGAAGTGTGAGAAGTTGCACTCATAAAAAGTTTTATTTATTAGGAGGATAAAATGGGCACTATATTTTTTCTAATCTTGTTTCCATTAGTTGTGGCCTTTGTTCTTTTAGTAGTTAAAGCTGATGCGGCCAGAGATGTGATCGTAAAAATAGCAGCACTTGTAATTGCTGCAGGTTCGATCTATCTCGCAGTACAGTATTTCCAAAGCGGAGGTCAATACTTTGATTTCCACAATGAGACCGTCAACTATGTGATGATGGTAATCGAAGCCTTACTGGCTCTGTATATTATCATTACCGGTATCAAACACAAGAAATACTTGGCGTCAGTTTTTGCGGCCATTCAGACACCGCTTCTGATTTGGTTTGAGCTTACTAAGGGACACCATATTGAAGTTGTCAATAACATGTATATTGACAGACTGTCTATGATCATGGCACTGATTATTGGAATCGTAGGAAGCCTGATCACTGTCTATGCGCTGGGCTACATGAAGGATTTCCAGCATCACCATGCAGGTGAGAAAGACAGAAGACCTTGGTTCTTCTTCGTTATGTTCCTGTTCCTGTCAGCAATGTTCGGTCTTGTAACATCGAACAACCTGATCTGGATGTATTTCTTCTGGGAAATTACGAGTCTTTCCTCGTTCTTCCTCATTGGATTTACCAAAACAAAGGAAGCAACGAACAATGCGTTCCGCGCACTGATCATGAACCTGCTGGGAGGTCTGGGTTTTGCAGTAGGAATCCTGATTTTAGGTTTCGTATACAACACTCTGGAACTGAGCACAATGATCACTTACGGAATGATGTACGAAGGAATCATGGCGATTCCGGCAGCATTCCTGGCATTCGCCGGTATTACAAAAGCGGCTCAGATGCCGTTCAACAGCTGGCTCTTGGGCGCAATGGTAGCGCCTACACCTACATCTGCTCTGCTTCATTCATCTACAATGGTTAAAGCCGGTGTATTTTTAATCATCAAACTGGCTCCATGTCTTGGAATGGGCAACTTCGCAGGGCTGATGGTTATGACAGTGGGTGGCGTGACATTCCTGCTTGCATCTTTTGCAGCCATTTCCCAGAGCAACGCCAAGAAGGTTCTCGCTTACTCTACAGTTGCCAATCTGGGACTGATTGTAACATGCGGAGGAATCGGCACGGCAGAAGCTGTATGGGCAGGCGTTATGCTGATTATATTCCATGCGATTACGAAATCTCTTCTGTTCCTGTGTGTCGGAACTGCAGAACATAATATCGGCAGCAGAGACATCGAGGACATGGACGGACTGTTTGGAAGAATGCCTCGTCTGGCAGCATTTATGATGATCGGTATCGCAGGCATGTTCCTGGCACCTTTCGGAATGTTGATTTCAAAATGGGCATCCATGACAGCTTTCGTAGATTCAGGCAATATCCTTTTAGTTGCCATCATCTGCTTCGGAAGTGCGGCAACTGCATTTTACTGGACAAAGTGGCTCGGCAAGATGTCAGCCGTTGTAGCAAATACAGAAAATATTCAGCAGAATGTACATAAGGAAGAATGGTTTGTTCACGGTACTTTAGTTGTACTGACAATCGTGATTTGTCTGGCATTCCCGGTAGTTTCAAGCTATATGCTGGTTCCTTACCTGGAAGGCGTATTCGGAGGACTGTCCACTATGGCACTGTCAGCCGACAATATGATCATTATGTGCATTATGTTAGCTGTTGTTCTTCTGCTGATTGCATTCTTCTTCGGAAGAACTAAGAAGAAGATTGTACCGATTTACCTGGCAGGTGCAAATGAAGGAGACGACCTTCATTTCCGTGGCTCTATGGATAAGCCGATGGCTGTTTCCCTGAGAAACTGGCATCTGGAAAACTATTTCGGTGAAAAGAAGATGAACATCATCGGATGCACAGTTACAGCTGCTGTTATTGTTATTGGCCTGGGGCTGATGATCGGCTCTCTGGTTACAATTATGACAGGAGGTGCTGCTTAAAATGATTACTATCATAATTTCCGTAATTGCATATCTCGTGCTGGCACCACTCGTTGGAGGCCTTCTGGCAGGCTTTGACCGTAAGATTTCTGCCAGAATGCAGGGGAGAGTCGGCCCTCCGATCCTTCAGCCCTTTTACGATGTGTTAAAGCTGAGAGAAAAAGAAAATATAACAGTTAATAAAGTTCAAGATTTTTATGTGACGTGCTTCTTCATTTTCGTTTTAGTGACAGGTGGAATTTTCTTTGCCGGCGGAGATCTGCTGCTGGTAATCTTCACGCTGACACTGGCAAGTGTATTCCTGATTGTTGCAGCCTTTTCATCAAACTCTCCTTATGCACAGATTGGTGCAGAGAGAGAATTGCTGCAGATGATGGCATATGAACCAATGGTTCTTTTGACTGCGATTGGATTTTACATCGTGGAAGGAAGCTTTGAGATCGGGCAGATTATTTCTGCGCCATCTATGGATTTTCTGCCGCTCATCGGCGTGTTCTTTGGGTTTGTGTTTATCCTGACCATAAAGTTCAGAAAATCACCGTTTGACCTTTCCATGTCGCACCATGCACATCAGGAACTGGTAAAAGGTCTGACCACCGAGTTCTCCGGAAGAACTCTGGCACTGATCGAAATGGCACACTGGTACGAAAACATTTTCCTTCTGGGATTTGTGTTCCTGTTCTTTGCCAACGGAACAGTGCTTGGCGCTGTAATCGGTGTTGTTGTATGCCTGCTGGCTTACTTCCTGGAAGTATTCATCGACAACAGCTTTGCAAGAATGAAATGGCAGGTTGCGATTAATACATCCTGGATTGTAGCTCTGGTACTGGGTGTAATCAACCTGTTCATAGTATACATAATATAAGGAGGTGTAGAGATGTCATATGTAACAAAATCACCATGGGTCATCCACTATGATGGTTCCAGCTGCAACGGATGTGACATAGAAGTACTGGCATGCCTTACACCTATGTACGATGTTGAACGTTTTGGTATTATCAACACAGGAAACCCAAAACATGCAGACGTTTTCTTAGTAACAGGATCTGTAAATGAACAGAACAAAGGCGTTGTAAAACAGATTTATGACCAGATGCCGGAACCTAAAGTGGTAGTGGCAGTGGGCATCTGCGCAAACAACGGCGGTGTTTTCAGAGAATGCTATAACATCCTGGGCGGCGTTGACACTGTAATTCCGGTGGACGTATACGTTCCGGGCTGTGCGGCCAGACCGGAAGCCATCATTGACGGCGTTGTAAAGGGACTGGGCGTTCTGGAAGAAAAAAGAAAGGCCATGAAAAATGGTCAGGCTCCGGCTGCTGTTTCTGCACCGGAGGCAGAAGAAAAACCTGAGGAGAAGGAGGAAGCTTAAATGAGTGCAAAATCGAATATTGTCCCAGTGGCAGCTTCTGACCTTTTGGCGAAAGTAAGGGACTTAAAGAGTGAAGGATACAGACTGGGGCAGATTTGTGCAACAAAAGTTTCTGCCGGGTTTGAAATTCTGTATTCTTTTGATAAAAACCATGAGTTATTGAACTTAAAGTTAACGGTTGCGGAGGAAGAAGAAGTGCAGAGCGTTACCGGAGAATACTGGAGTGCATTTATTTATGAAAATGAAATGCACGATCTGTTCGGTATCAAGATTAAGCATATTGCTTTGGACTACGGCGGACATTTCTTCAAGGTTGCTGAACCGACTCCGTGGAATCCAAAAAAATAAGAAAGGAAGGTAGAATTTAAATGGGTAAACGAACTATTATTCCTTTCGGACCACAGCATCCGGTTTTGCCTGAGCCAGTGCATCTGGATCTGGTAATCGAAGACGAAACTGTTGTTGAAGCAATTCCGTCTATCGGATTTATCCACAGAGGGCTTGAAAAACTGGTGGAAAAAAAGGAATACACCGAAATGGTGTATGTAATAGAAAGAATCTGCGGTATCTGCAGCTTTGGACATGGATGGGGATATTGCGCCGCAGTAGAAGGTGCAATGGACGTTGAAATTCCAAAGAGAGCAGAATATCTGAGAACAATCTGGCATGAACTGTCCAGACTGCACAGCCACCTTCTGTGGCTCGGTCTTCTGGCAGATGCTTTCGGATTTGAAAGTCTCTTTATGCACTGCTGGCGTGTCAGAGAAACCATTCTGGACATCCTGGAAAAAACCACAGGCGGCAGAGTTATCTTCTCTGTCTGCAAAGTGGGTGGCGTACGCAAAGATATTGACAATGAGACGCTGAAGGAAATCGCAGATACACTTAATAACCTGAAGAAAGATATCGAAGAACTGACGGTTGTCTTTATGGAAGACAAATCTGTTAAAAACAGACTTTGCGGTGTAGGCGTTCTGTCCAAAGAAGAAGCGGAAGAACTGGGTGCAGTTGGTCCGGTGGCAAGAGGATCCGGCATCGTGCAGGATATCCGTCTTTCTAATGGACACGGTGTCTATGATGAACTGGACTTTGAACCGGTAATTGCAGAAGAAGGCGACTGTTATGCAAGATGTAAAGTCAGAATCGGAGAAGTGTTCCAGTCCATCGAACTGATTAACCGGGCTGTATCAAAGATTCCGGATGGTCCGATAGAAGTTCCTATTAAAGGAAATGTAGAAGGCGAGTGTGTGGTAAGACTGGAACAGCCGCGCGGAGAAGCATATTACTATGCAAAGGGTGCAGGCACCAAGTTCCTGGAAAGAATGAGAGTCAGAACTCCGACAAACCAGAATATCCCGGCACTAGTGAAAACTCTGCAGGGATGCGATCTGGCAGATGTGCCGATGCTCGTTCTGACCATTGACCCTTGCATCAGTTGTACAGAAAGGTAGGTGAGAGAATGGCAACGTTTAAAATCGGTAAAGTTGTACTGAAAAGCTTATTCAAGAAGCCAGCGACTCTCATGTACCCGGTAGTGCAGAGGGAGTGGCAGGAAAGAACAAGAGGACATATCAGCATCCGTGAAGATGAATGTATTGTTTGCGGAATCTGTGCACAGAAGTGTCCGGCAAATGCGATCACAGTAGACCGCAAGAAAAGAACATGGACAATTCAGAGAATGCAGTGCATCCAGTGTAACTGCTGCGTGGAAGCTTGTCCGAAATCCTGTCTGGATATGGAACCGAAGTACACAGAACCGGAAACAGAAAAAGTAATTGATACTTTTGAAATTCCGAAGAAGGAAAAAGCGGCCGGAAAAGCTGAAAAAAGCAGCGGCACGCTGACCTGCAACCTGGAAGAATGTGTATACTGCGGCCTGTGTGCAAAAACATGCCCGTGTGATGCACTGACAGTTAACCGGAAAGAAAAAGTCTGGAAGGTGGACCAGGGTACTTGCGTAAGCTGTGGCGCCTGTGTGGAAAAATGTCCGAAAAAATGCCTGTCTTTGGGTTAAGGCGAATTTTGGAAAAATACAGTATAAAAAATGCGATCGGAAATCCCGGTCGCTTTTTTTATACAGAAGGCGCAGGCTGTCTGAAAACAAGAATTTCAGATAAAAAAGACAATCCCTTGACGGCTTGAGAAGAAAGGAATATAATAAAAATATAAAAACTGCGGAACAGTTCCGCAGTTTTAAAATGGAGGGAATCGTGAAGCAAAAGATAAAGAGAAAACAGAATAACAGTGCAAGATGTATTGTTTGCGGCGATCAGAACAAGGCAAGCCTGAACTGCCGGTTTTATGAACTGGAGAATGGAGAAACTGCAGCCACCTTTCGCTCAGAAGACTGGCATCAGAGTTATCCGGGAAGGATGCACGGCGGAATGGCCGCAGGTGTGCTGGATGAGCTTATCGGCAGAGCTGCAGCAAATGGAAGAGATGATTTCTGGGGCGTGACCGTAGAACTGCGCCTCAAGTACAAAAAAACGATTCCCACAGAAGCGGACCTGAAAGCAGTAGCCCGTGTGACCAGACAGAACCGGAAGCTGTTTGAAGGGACAGGGGAGATTTTACTGGAAGACGGGACAGTTGCTGTAGAAGCCTGGGGGAAATATATGATCATGCCTCTTGACAAAATCAGCGACGGCTCTTTTGAAGAAACGGAATGGTACCGGATCGAAGAAGACGACCCCGAAGAAATAGACCTGTAAGCTGAAAAGACAGAAGAAAAGTAAAAATTCCCTTGACATCGACAAGCAAGTAATATACAATTATCAAGCGACTTTATGATGATAATTCCATGCAGAGCTTTGAACGGCTCTGAATTTTGAGTTAACGGAGGACAATCTAAAATGAGAGTAAAAGTAACATTAGCCTGTACAGAATGCAAGCAGAGAAACTATAATACAATTAAAAACAAGAAGAACAACCCGGATCGTATAGAATTCAAGAAATACTGCAAGTTCTGCAAGAAACATACAGTACACAAGGAAACAAAATAAGGAGCGGTAATCATGGCAAAGGCAAAGGACAAAGAAGTTAAAAAAAGAGTTCCTGCAGTGCCTCCAAAGAAAAAGAGAGGCAGCCTGAAAGATTACTTCAAAGGTGTCAAACTGGAAATGAAGAAGGTAGTATGGCCTACAAAGAAGGAACTGGGTTCCTACACTGTAGTCGTACTTGTTACCTGTGCAGCTTTTGCAGTTGTGTTCTGGGCCATTGATACCGGCTTCCTGGCAGCACTCAAAGGTCTGCTTGGTATTTCTATGTAATAAGAGGAATAAGGTACAATGGGAGAGAACGTAAAAGATACGATCATAGAGGAGACGGATGCAATTCAGGCATCTCAGCAGGAAGAAGCCCCTGCAGCAGAAGAACCGGCTCCTCAGGAGGTACAGGAGGAATCTGTGCCGCAGGAAGAAGAGCCCGGGAAAAAATTAAATCCGGAAGATCTGGAAGGGCTCAGAGGCGACGGAGAAGCAAAATGGTATGTCGTACATACCTACTCCGGACACGAGAACAAAGTTAAAGTCAATATTGAAAAAATTGTTGAAAATCGGGGAATGCAGGACTTGATTCTTGACGTTGTCGTACCGACAGAAGAGCGGGTGGAAATCAAGAACGGACAGCGCAAGATCAAAACCAGGAAAATGTTTCCCGGCTATGTAATTGTAAAAATGATTGTTACCAATGAATCCTGGTATCTGGTAAGAAACACGCAAGGCGTTACAGGCTTCGTTGGTCATGGCTCCGATCCGATCCCTCTTTCCACAGAAGAGGTCAGACGAATGGGGATTGAGAAAATATACATCGACCTGGATGTAGAGGTGGGTGACAGCGTCAAAGTCATCAACGGACCATTTGAAAGCTTCATGGGAGTAGTCGAAGAGGTCAATATGGAGAAGCAGACGCTGAAAGCCAGAATTTCTATGTTCGGGCGAGATACACCTGTGGAGCTTGACTTCGCACAGGTAGATAAAATTTAAAAGAAAGGAGAAAAACAATGGCTAAGAAAGTTGAAGGTTATATCAAACTTCAGATTCCGGCCGGCAATGCAAACCCGGCACCTCCGGTAGGTCCTGCACTGGGACAGCATGGTGTGAACATCATGGACTTCTGTAAACAGTTCAATGCGAAGACTCAGGATCAGCCGGGAATGGTAATTCCTGTTGTAATCACAGTGTATGCAGACAGATCATTTTCTTTTATCTGCAAAACACCGCCTGCAGCAGTACTGCTTAAGAAAGCAGCAGGTCTTGACGCCGCTTCTGGTGAGCCTAACAAAAACAAGGTGGCTACACTGACAAGAGCACAGGCAGAAGAGATCGCAAAGACAAAGATGCCGGACCTGAATGCAGCAAGCCTTGAAGCAGCAACAGAAATGATCAAGGGTACTGCAAGAAGCATGGGAATCGTTATTGAAGACTAAGAAAGTGGGAGGCGACAGCTGTTAGTACCACAAGGAGGTTTAAAATGCCAAAGAGAGGCAAGAACTACGAAGA
>CAUWJW010000092.1:0-9566 GCA_963558985.1 uncultured Clostridia bacterium
ATGCTGTTGATTCTGTTTAATTCTATTGCAGCTGTACAAAACTGGCTGTCGGCAAGGCGCAGAGAAATTGCAGTGCGAAAGCTGGTGGGGGCATCCGGAGCAGAAATCTGTTTATGGATTGGCAAGTCTTTGTCGGTGCTTATCTTTTTTGCATGGGGGATTGGTACAGTACTAAGCTGGATGCTGCTGAAAATCGGACTGGTACTTCCTACAAGAGAATCGGTTCAATTGATGTTTGGCCTGCACTTACAATGGAGCAGCCTGCTTTGTGGATTGGCAGCAGCGCTTCTGCTTTGCGGGATGATGGCTGCATTTTCCATATGGCAGGAACAGAGGCAGGAGATTGCGAGGAGATTAGTATGAATCTTTGGAAACAACAACTTCCTTTTTTCTTTTTCGACATCCGACGAAATAAATTTGGTTTTTTGTGGGGACTGATACAGATTGTGCTGACGATTCTCCTGACTGGCTATATGCTGCAGATCGCACAGGAGACAGTGGAAGCGGGAACAGCTTTCAGACAGCTTCAAAGCCGAGGAAGTATTTATCAGATTGACTGTATTGCAGAAGCCGGAGAAATTGATGCCATAGTCAATGATAAAAACGGGAGCAGGCGGTTTAGAGAGTTTTATACCTGGATGGGGAGGCTGAATAATGTAGAGCGAATCACTGCCCGGTCTTCTTTAAATATTTTTATTCATGCACAAAATGCAAAGGGAAGTGAGCTGGCAGAGCAGATCCAAGAAGGTGTGGCTTCTTTTTCTACGCTGCGGATTTCCGGGAACTTTTTTGATTTCTTTAATTTGGAGGCAGGCAGAGAGAATATAAAGCTGGCGCAGCTCTTTGATGATTACGGTGGAGAAGGTGTGATACCGGCTGTCTTAGGAAACGATTTTCGGGAGGTCTATGCGGAAGGTGAACTATTTGCTGACGATGGGGGAAAAGTTTACCGGGTTGCCGGATTTTTAAAAGCAGATGCAGTATATGCGGCACCATTTGAATCAGGAGATGCAATCCGGCTGAATCGGTTTATTCTGGTCCCGAGACTGGCAGAAGGACCGGAAGAGGGGATTGGATATATTACAGAACTGGTGGGAACCTATTTTGTTGCGGACTCTGTCGGTATAATGGAAGAGATTATGGAGAAAGCAGTATCGCTGCAGCTGCCGCCGATGGAATACCGCAGTCTTTCGGAGCAACTGGCATTAGCGGCGAAGGAACGAAAAAATGAAGCAATTACTATGGGTGCAGTCTTATTTCTTGTTTTTAGCTTTGTGGCAGCCGGAATGACCTCCTATATGATACGGAACTTGAGGCTGCGTATGCGGGAATTTGCAATTCATATGTTGTGCGGTGCGCAAAGAAAAGGAATTTTATTGCGTATTATTCTGCAGCTTGCCATTATGCTGTTTTTAGCAAATCTCAGTGCAGCAGCTGTCTTTCAAAGGCTGGAGATTACGATAGGACTGCTAATGATCAGTCTGCTTTACGGAGCAGGAATTGCAGCATATCCTGTGTTTATTTTCAGGAATCAGGAAATTTCCGATATAATCAGGAGACATGAACATGGATAAAATCATTCAGTTGGAAGGAATTAAAAAAACTTATATGGGAAAACATTTTTCGGTACAGGCGCTTCGCGAGATAAACTTTTCGGTAAAGAGGCAGGAAATGATTGGAATTATGGGACCGTCAGGATCCGGTAAGACGACACTTCTTAATATTTTAGGTCTCATTGATACGCCTACAGAAGGAACATATTTGCTGGAAGGAAAAAATGTTTCCGAATTAAAAGACAAAGAGCGGGCGAAGCTGAGGAATCAGACCTTTGGCTTTGTTCTGCAGGAGTTTGCACTGATTGGTCAATACAGCGCAGAGAAAAATGTGATGCTTCCCCTGCAGTACTCTGACTTTCCAAAAAAAGAATGGAAAGAGAGGAGCCGAATTGTGCTGGAGCAGGTTGGAATCAGTGACAAACAGGCTCGCTATCCGGCGGAATTATCAGGCGGGCAGAAACAGCGTGCGGCAATTGCAAGAGCCCTGGTTGCGGAAAGTAAGATTCTCCTGGCGGATGAGCCTACCGGGACGCTGGATTCCGGGACCGGAAGAGAAATTATGGAGCTTTTTTCAGAAGTGCGCAGCCGGGGAAAAACAATTATTATTGTTACGCATGACGATCATGTTGCCGCATACTGTGACCGTATTGTGCGCATTGAAGATGGATGTTCTTTTACTGCTCTGCCCTGATCAGTCTTTTCGTAACCGTTTGATTCTCCTGCTCAATAGAAACAATATAATTCAGTCCGAAATGGATGCAAATACTGAGAGCGGTCAGAACAGCCAGCAAAATGAAAAATCGCTTTACATGCTTTCGGATAGAAATATGTGTGCAGAGCGTATAGAGATCATTTGAAGCCAGATAATCCATCACAATCTCATCCGGTGTACCGAAGTGTGCGAAGAGAGTATCTAACGTACTGTCCGGATGGGCATCTGCAAAGTCATATACACTGGATTGAAAATCCTTTAAAAACCGCTTTTCCTGCTTGCGGTATACAGGCATCAGGAGTTTGATTTTTTTAAAATACTGTTTGAATTCCTTTGAACTGATCTGATTCATTATGGTTCTTCCTTCCTTGTATAATGAACACCTGCTGTTGCAGAAGAGATGATGCAGGCTATTCGATTACGGTTACTTCTTCAGTGACAATTGCATCTTCTGCCTGAAGATAGCCATGGGAAGAGATTGCTGCAAACACACAGAAGGCAAGGCAGAGCACAGCTGCAGAGCAAATCAGCAGCCGCTTGATCCACTTGCGGACAGAAATTTGCCTGCAGAGCAGATCAACATCGAGGGAAGATAAATAGTCCCGGACAACCTCATCGGGCGTACCGAAATGCGCTGTGATATCCGCAAAAGAATGTTCCGGGTGTGTCTTTGTAAAATCGTATATGCAGAAACGAAAATCCGTCAGAAACTGTTTTTCCTGTTTGCGGTATAACGGTAGCAGGAGTTTGATTCGTTTCATGTACTGGTTGAGTTCCTTATCATTGATCCGGTTCATGTGATTCCTCCTTATCCGAAATGGACGTATGAGAAAGAATGTTACTGATTCCAATGGTAATTTCCTCATAGTCCGTCAGCAGGTCAGCAAGCCGCTGCCTGCCGCTTTCTTCCAAATGATAATAAACACGGATCCGGCGTTTCCCGATCTGCTTCTCGTAGTCAGAAATATATTTGCGATCCAAAAGTTTATACAAAGTAGGATACAGGGTACTCTCTGTAATCACCAACTTACCTTCGGAAAATTTCTTGATTAAATTAGTCAGCTGATACCCGTACAAATCATCCTTTTCCAGCAGGAAAAGGACAATCATTTCCACCGTACCCATTTTAAAATTGCTTCTTCCGCGCGCCATAGCATTCCCCTTTGCACTTGATATTTACTAGTATATAGAAAAACATATAATATTACAATATGGCAGGGGGATAATCCGGAAGTTTTGGCACCTGCCGAAAGATAAAAATTGGTACTTAACGAAGCGAAGATTTTCGTGTATCCTAAAGATAAACACAGACAAACCTGCAGAAAGATATGAGGAGGATGCAGCATGGATAAAGAAATGAGAAGAAACGAAAAAGCCATTACAAAGGAAGAATGCCTAGAAGCGCTTGCAGCAGCAGAATATGGCGTGCTTTCCACTGTCAGTACAGATGAGACCCCTTACGGCGTGCCGATGAATTTTGCTTATGCAGACGGAGCGATTTACTTTCACTGCGCACTGCAGGGCCACAGGCTGGAAAATCTGGAAAAGAATAAAAACGGCTGTCTGACCGTGGTGGACTCTGTACAGCTGATGCCGGAAAAATTCAGCACAAAGTTCCGCTCTGTAATTGTATTCGGACCGGTTTCCATTGCAGAGGACAAGGAAGAAAAGTTAAAAGGAATCCGTGCCATTGCACAGAAATTCAGCCCCCAGTACCCAAAAGAGGGAGAAGAATATATTGCTTCTGCTTTTGACAAAATGCACGTGTTAAAAATGGACATTGAAAAAATGACCGGGAAAGCCACAAGGTAGAGCCATGTACATTGCAGATCTTCATATCCATTCCAGATACTCCCGTGCCACCAGTAAAGACTGCACGCCCGTACAGCTGGATTTATGGGCGAGACGAAAAGGGATTCAGCTTCTGGGAACCGGAGATTTCACTCACCCTGCATGGCGGCAGGAATTAAAGGATGCGCTAAGAGCGGAAGGAAACGGACTCTACACACTCAGAGAAGATCTTAAATGCAGGGACTCCATCACAACAGACAAGATGGAGCCCCGTTTTGTCGTTTCCGGAGAAATCAGCTCCATCTACAAAAAGAACGGAAAAACGAGAAAAGTGCACAACCTGATTCTCCTTTCCGGGCTGCAAGAGGCAGAGCGGCTTTCTGCAAGGCTGGAGGCCATCGGCAACATCCATTCTGACGGACGGCCCATTCTGGGACTGGACAGCAGAGATCTGCTGGAAATTACCTTGGAAACCTGTCCCGATGCCATATTTATTCCGGCACACATCTGGACGCCCCATTTTTCCATGTTCGGCGCTTTTTCAGGCTTCAGTACAGTAGAAGAATGTTTTGAAGATCTGGCAGGGGAGATTCATGCCCTGGAAACGGGGCTTTCCTCTGACCCTGCAATGAACCGCCGTCTGTCACAGCTGGATGGTTACCACCTGATTTCCAATTCCGACGCCCATTCGCCGGCAAAGCTGGGACGGGAAGCCAACCTGCTGGAAACAGAGATTTCTTATGAGGGACTGTATGCAGCCGTGCAGAAAGGAGAAGGGCTTGCCGGAACCATTGAGTTTTTTCCGGAAGAAGGAAAGTATCATCTGGATGGGCACAGAAAGTGTCAGCTGTGCCTTGAACCGTCTGAAACAAGGGCATACGGCGGCAGATGCCCGGTGTGCGGAAAGAAGCTTACTGTAGGCGTGCTTCATCGTGTGGAAGAACTGGCCGACCGGCCGCAAGGGTATGCCAAAGAAGGTGCAAAGCCTTTTGAAAGTCTTGTTCCGCTGCCGGAAGTAATTGCAGCTTCTACAGATAAATCGGCGGCAAGCGTTAAAGTGCAGCGGCAGTATGAAGCCATGCTGAAGGAACTGGGAACTGAATTTTCCATTCTTCGGGAAGTGCCGGAAGAAGCCCTGCGCAGCTGTGCGGGTCCCTGCATTGCAGAGGGAATCAAGCGCCTGAGAGAAGGCAGGGTTCAGCGGATTCCAGGATTCGACGGTGAATACGGAAAGATAAAGATTATCGATAAGGAAGAAATTCCGCAGCTGTGCGGGCAGCTGAGCCTCTTTGAAAGCATCGCACTTCCGGCAGGAAACAAGAAAAAGAGCAAGGCAAAAAAGCTGCCTGCAGCAAAACCCGGAAAAGAAAAGGAAGAACACCGGGGGACAGCAGAGGATGAAGTCAATGGGCAGCAGGAGCAGGCCATCACTGCAAGTTCCTTACAAACAGCCGTCATTGCAGGACCGGGGACAGGAAAGACTTATACCCTGACCCGGCGAATCTGTTTCCTTCTGGACGAAAGGGGAATCGCACCGGAGCAGATTGCAGCAGTCACCTTTACCAATACAGCGGCTGAGGAAATGGGCAGCAGGCTGGAAGCTTCCGTGGGAAAAGAGAAAAGCAGCAGGATCAAAATCGGCACCTTTCATTCTCTGTGTCTTGCGCTTTTGCGAGAGCAGGGAGCAGAAGTACAGCTGGCTGATGAGAGCGAGCAGGAAGAACTGGCTGAAAAGATCCTGAAGCAGGAAGGCCTCAGCGGAACAGCCCGACGGCTTCTTCGAGAGGTAAGCGCCCGAAAAAACGGGGAGACAATAGAAGACCCTGCATTGCAAAAGGCAGCAGATCTTTATGAGCAGCAGCTGAAAGAAAAGGGACTTTTGGATTTCGATGATCTGATTCTTGAAGTGCTGAAGCAGGAGGAAATCAGCCCCTGCGGCGAGGAAGGGATACTGCTGGTGGATGAATTTCAGGATATCAACCGGATGCAGTATCGTCTTATCAGGCAATGGGCAGGAAGCGGACTGTTTGTCATCGGAGATCCGGATCAGGCAATCTATGGTTTTCGGGGAGCTGACCCGCAATGTTTTCAAAAGCTGGAAGAGGATTTCCCTCATTTGGAGAAAATAGAGCTGAACATCAATTACCGGTCTGCACCGGAGATTTTAGACTGTGCCTTGCGTGTAATGGCAGCAGGAAAACGAGAAAAGCGCAGCCTGAAAGCCAGGAAGAGAGCCGGCGGCACCGTGCGGATCATACAGACAGAAAGCCCTTTGGCAGAGGGAATCTGCATCGCAAAGGAAATCAACAAAATGACCGGAGGCATGGATATGACAGATGCCCAGGAAGCGGCAGCAAAGCGGGAGAAACACAGAAGTTTCAGCGATATTGCGGTTTTGTATCGAACCCATCACCAGGCGAAGCTGCTGGAAAAATGCCTGAAAAGGGAGAGCATCCCGTTCACTGTGACAGGGAAGGAACCCTTTCTGCAGGACAGCAAGGTCTGCGCCACCATGGACTTTTTCTGCAGTCTGTTCCGGGGCGAAACAGAAGCGCTTCTTGCTGCCGGCAGAAGACTGTTTGAGCACAAACCGGAAGAATCCATTGAACTGCTGGCTGACCGTTTCCTTCCACTGCTGGAGAAAGAAAAGCCGCAGCAGCTTCTGCAGGAGTGGAGCAGGCAGGCGGGTCTTACAGACAGTGAGCCCATGAAAAAGCTTGTGGATACCGCTTACTTCTACGAAGATGTTCGGATTTTTTTCGACAGCATTATGCTGGGGGAAGAACAGGATTTCAAACGAAATGCCGCAGGCGAAAGCTACTGCTCGGGGGCGGTCTCTCTGATGACCCTGCACGGTGCAAAAGGTCTGGAATTTCCGGTTGTATTTCTGTGCGGAATCAAAGACGGGATTATGCCGATGAAGCAGGCTGATGAGGAAGAAGAGCGGCGACTGTTTTTCGTGGGGATGACCAGAGCCCAAGAGGAACTGCTGCTCCTTACGGGAAAACCGGATTCCCCGTTTCTTTCCCACATGCCGAAAGAACTTCATCCGGAAGGTGCTGCCTGCAAACCGAAAGAAGATAAGCAGCTGTCTTTATTTGAACTCTGAAATTTAAAAAAATTCTGAAAAGATATCTTGACTATACGGTTACCGAATAGCATATGATAGTTCTATGAAAAAATTAACTATTGCAAATAAAATGGGATACGCATCAGCGGCCTTTGGAGACTCCGCTTCTTATGCGATCATCAATACGTTTTTACTCTTTTTTCTTACCACAGTGGCAGGAATCGAACCTGCGGCTGCCGGAACCATTATGATTATTGGTGCCGTCTGGAATACATTGATTAACCCCATTATGGGCTATTTGAGCGATAATGTTTCCTCACGGAGAGGCAGGCGCAGGCCGTTTATGCTGTTCATGGCACTTCCCCTGGCTGCGGTGACTTACATGCTGTTTACTGCAGTAGATCTGCTGCCTCAGATCAGACCAGTTTACTATGGAGCCATTCTGATTATTTTCTGGACTGCATTTACGGGATTTTTTATTCCCTATCTTGCCTTAGGTGCAGAATACACGCAGGACTACAATGAGCGGACAGAACTGCGGTCTTATGCGTCTGTTTTTAATATGCTGGGCAACCTGGCAGGCATGGTGCTTCCTTCCGCTTTTGTAGAGTTTCTCTGTGAGAGAGGCTTTTCTCAGGCGGGCGCATGGTCGGCTGCGGGAGCAGTTGTGGGGATTTTTTCCATGACATCCATCCTCATAACCGTTCATGCGGCGAAAAGAAAGGATACCGGCTGTGCTGAAGAGGGAAAGCCGCTTTTTCCACGTGTAAAGCTGACCGTGATTTTCAAAGAATACGGACAGGTGCTGAAGCTGAAGCCTTTTAAATACCTGCTGCTTACCAGTCTGTGCGCGTTGATCTGCAACTCCATGTTCGGATCGGATCTGGTCTACTATTTTTCTTACAATCACGGTCTGTCAGCAGCTGAAATCTCAGGGATGTTTCTATATCGGACCGGAGTGTGCATCCTGCTGATTCTCATTATGAGAAAAGTCAGTGCAGTTACCGATAAGCGGACGGCGCTTCTTGCTGTCTTTGCAGTGGGAGCTGTCGCTGTGACCATTGCCCGTTTTACCGGCGTGGAAGGGACGGTGCAGCTGCACATCTTTATTTTCTTTGTTGCAGTGGCCACTTCTGTCTACTGGCAGCTGATGCCTGCCATCCTATATGATGTATGCGAGTATGACGAGCTTTATACCGGAAAGAAACGGCAGGGAACCATTGTATCTATGCAGGGGCTGGTAGAGGCACTTTCTGCAGGGATCGGAACGCAGATTCTGGGTATTGTTCTGCAGATGAGCGGATTTGACGGGCAGGCGGCTGTCCAGAGTAGAGAGGCGCTCATGTGGGTGGAAAACTCTGTAACCATTTTGCCGGCATGTTTTCTGGTGCTGGCATTTCTTGCACTGTACAAATACCCCATTACAAAAGAAAAATTCCGGGAGATTCAGCGGCAGCTGGAGGAACGCCGGAATCGTATATAGGTTATATTGGGAAAACAGTCATTATTACATAGCAAAGTTTATAGAAGAAACCGGAGGGAAAGCTTATGAAATTAATATCCTGGAACGTAAACGGACTGAGGGCCTGTATGGGGAAGGGATTTTTAGATGTGCTCAACGAGCAGGACGCTGATATTTTCTGCGTGCAGGAAACGAAAATGCAGGAGGGGCAGGCAGAGGTCCCGGCAGAAGGCTATCACCAGTACTGGTGTTCAGCAGAGAAAAAAGGTTACTCAGGAACTGCGCTTTTTACAAAAGAAGAGCCGCTTTCTGTATCTTATGGCATGGGAATCGAATACCATGATCGGGAAGGCCGGATGATTACTGCGGAGTACCCGGGATTCTACCTGGTCAATGTCTATGTTCCAAACTCCCAGAGTGAACTGAAACGCCTGGAGTACCGCATGGAATGGGAAGATGCTTTTCGGGATTACGTCAAAGGACTGGACGAAAAGAAACCGGTAATTATCTGCGGAGATCTGAATGTAGCGCACAAGGAAATAGATTTGAAAAATCCGAAGACCAATCAGAAAAATGCGGGATTTACGCCTCAGGAGCGGGAAAAGATGACGCAGCTGCAGGACAGCGGATTTCTGGACAGTTTTCGTTTCTTTTATCCACAGGCCGAAGGAATTTATTCGTGGTGGAGCTACCGTTTTCAGGCTCGGAAGAATAATGCGGGGTGGCGTATCGACTATTTTCTTGTGTCTGAAAAACTGCGGGACAAGATGGAGGGTGCCGAGATTTTAACACAGGTTATGGGCAGCGACCACTGCCCGGTGGTTCTTTTGCTCAAGGAGCCCCTCCCTACCAGAGAAGCTCCTCTTTAATCCCAATATCTGCAACTAAAATACGGCCACAGTACTTCCGGGCAAAAGCCTGTAGGTGAACCGGTTTTTTATTATGGAAGGTGATGGTGCAGTGGGCGTTTACACC
>CAUWJW010000093.1:0-9452 GCA_963558985.1 uncultured Clostridia bacterium
GTATTCTTTAAGCACATCACCGTTATATTCGGTCCACTTCTCGTCTGTAGTATCGGAGAAGTTCTTCCATGGCAGGATACCGCCGTCATTACATGCTTCAAGGAATGCAGTGGTACCATCATGGAAAATAAAGTCGTTATCTTCTGTTACAACGTTTTCACGGAGCAGTTCAATGATTCTGTTTGTTGTATTTTCAATATCATTGACCTTTACGCCGCCTGTTCCGCGGATTACAATGGCTTTCATGTTTTTGGATCCCATTACAGCACCGATTCCTCCGCGTCCTGCCTGTCTGTAGTAGTCAGAGTTGATACAAGACATTACGCACAGATTTTCTCCGGCAGGTCCGATGGACATAATACTGAATTCAGGACCGTATTTTTTAGCCAGGATGCTCTCTGCCTCATGGGAGCCCAGTCCCCATAAGTCTTTTGCATCCATGAAGCGGATCTTACCGTCATCGATCAGAATATATCCGGGTTCGCTCAGCTTACCCTCAAAAATAACCATATCATATCCTGCAAACTTAAGACGGATTCCTACATGGCCTCCGATGGAGCAGTCATTCATAGTGCCTGTAGCCGGTGATTTTGCTGCTACAGATAATTTACCGGAGCATGGTACCGGCGTTCCTGTCAGAGGACCGGTTGTAAGAAACAGTTTGTTGTCCGGTCCCAGCGGATCGATTCCCGGCTCTAATTCTTCATACATATAACGAATCGCAAGACCTTTTGATCCGACATATTTTCTTGCAAAGTCCATACGCAGCGGTTCGAAGGATGCTCCCTTTTTGGTCAGATCGATTCTTAATACTTTATTCTGATATCCTAACATTGTCATGATTATCCTCCCCCCTCTATTCAAAAGTCAGCGCATTCTGCGGACATGTCTTTACACAAGTCGGATCACCCTTGCAGGTATCGCAGATATAAGCTTTTTCATCTCTGATTTTAACAACGTGTTTCGGACATTTTTCTGCACATGCACCACAGCCGATACATGCATCCATATCCACTTCTATGTAATCTCCGATCTTGATTGCATCTACAGGACATGCTTTTGCGCACATGCCGCACAGGATGCAGAAGTGATCCAGATACTTCAGATTTCCGTTTTCGTAGCAAGTTTCAATGGCGATTCTTGCTTTGGAAGGAATGTACTCTCCTTCTTTCATGGCTGAGCAGACTTGTGCACACAGCTGACAGCCAATACACTTTTCTTTCGTGAATTTCAGTCGCTTCATTTACTTATCTCCCTTTCACATAATACATTACCCTGCATAAGAACAAAGCTCTGCCTGCCGTTCCTCTTCCGGCAGCAAACTTTGTTGATATTCTTACATAACAAAAAAAACAAAGCAAAGTCTTTAATGCCTACAGAGCATCTGACTCTCCTTTGCACAATGGCAGGCAATGAGATCGCTCGCATTACCCTAACGTCTTTACCGGCAACGGGTGTCGCGTAAAGATTCGGAGTTTTCTTTATTACGTTATATTCTCATTATACCAGACGAAAAGGAATTGTCAATTATTGAACAATTCCTTTTTTGGTACATATTGCAGGTTTCTTCTGTATCTTCCTGCTGTTTTGAGCCCAATCTACTTTTTCAGATTGTATTCCTCCGCCAATTTTTCAAAACCCGGCAGGGAATTTATAATGGTTTCATAGGAAACACAGTAGGCCAGGCGTACAAATCCCGGTCCGGCAAAGGCGCTTCCCGGCACCATTAAAATATTATATTTTTTTGCAGCTTTGCAAAATTCATTTTCATCTTCGACAGGTGATTTCACAAACAGGTAAAACGCCCCCTGCGGCATGATACAGTGAAATCCAAGTTTTTTCAGCCCCTCATAAAGCGCTTTTCGGTTTTTATCGTAGTATGCCAAATCTACTTTTGCATCGACACACTTCCCTATGACTTTCTGCTGCAGCGACGGCGCATTGACGCATCCAATAATTCGATTGGCATTGGATGCTGTGTCAAAGACCAGTCTGCTCTCTTCCAGTTCATCGGGAATAACCAGATACCCGATTCTTTCCCCCGGAAGAGACAGAGACTTGCTGTATGAATAAGCTACAATAGTATTATTGTAATATTTGGTTACATATGGTACTTTTGCACCATCATAGGCCAGTTCTCTGTAAGGTTCATCTGCAATGATGAAAATCGTGCGCCCCAGTTCTTTTTGTTTCTTGTTCAGAATATCTGCGATGCCACGAATGGTGTCTTCTGTGTAAATCACGCCTGTCGGGTTGTGGGGCGAGTTGATCAGTACCACTCTTGTCCTTTCGTTGATACATTTTTCAAAAGCTTCCAGGTCCGGCTGAAAAGTCTCTGAATCCGTTTTCGCCTGTACCACAACACCGTCATAATTGTTAACATACCAGTTGTATTCCAAGAAGTACGGTGCGAAGATAACAACCTCTTCTCCCGGATTCAAAATGGTTTTCAGTGCCACATTGAGACCGCTGGCTGCTCCTACCGTCATGAGAATATTGCCAGCGCTGAATCGAGTGCCCTGTGTCTGATTGATATGTGCTGCGATTTTTTCTCTTACATCTTCAAATCCGGCATTGCTCATATATCCATGGAGAATGAGATCCGGCTCTTCCTCCACCACTTCTTTAATCGCTTGGTTTACTTCCGGCGGTGTTGGTGCATCCGGATTTCCCAGACTGAAATCAAAGACGTTTTCACGACCGTACTTAGCCCGCATTTTATCGCCTTCTTCAAACATAGTCCGAATCGCAGAGTTGTTTGCCATCAGCGGCTTCATTTTTTCTGAAATCATACTGTCACCTCATTTATAGTTTCAAGCCTTTTACAAGGTTGCATACAAAGTCCTGCACATTTGTTACAATCCCCCGAGCCGCCAGACTTCCCCGGTCTCCCAGTTTATTCACTGCAAATTCCGAAGTGTCAATGGTATAAAAGTATACTTGTCTGACGGTTCCGTCATCCATTACCCTGTAGCTCGGTGTCATATTTCCTGCGGCAATGGTATGGAGTACAGTTGCCATCCCAATTACGGTCGTTGCTCTGCGCACATGTTCCCGCACAGCATCCTGCCCCATATAGGTATGTTCGTATACCTCCGGAAGCGGTCCGTCATCCCGCAGCGATCCATTGAGAACAAAAGGCACATTGTGTTTCACACAATTGTATATGATGCCGTCTTTTATGTTTTCTTTTTCTAAAAATGCAGGAATAGAACCGCAAAGATTCACCTTGTTAATTGTATCAATGTGATTGTAATGTCCGTTAAAATGCGGTCTTTGAGTTCGTATATCCTGTCCCAGTGCAGTTCCCAGATAAGCGCCCTCCAAATCATGAGTCGCCAGTGCATTTCCGGCCAGCAGCGCATCTGCATAACCGTTGGCCACCAGTTTCGAAAAAGCCTCTCTTGCCTCTGCATCAAATGCGCAGGCCGGCCCCAGCACCCATACAATGTATCCATGCCTCTTTTCGTGCTTCAGCAGTTCATACAACTTTTCATAATCATAGGAAAACGCTGTTTCTCTGCTTCGGCTCTGACGAAAAGAAAAAGGCGTATCTTTTTGCTCGTCTTCTTCAAAACCGTCGGGGTGGACATAGATTCCTTCCTCACAGTTTTCCGTCCTGCCTACTACAACACGGTCTCCCTGTTTGATATTTCGAAATTCCCTGACATGAATCCTGCCGCCTTCATAGACAGCAACACAGTCCATCCTTGATTCTTCAGCCAGCAGCCACTTCCCCTCGATCTTAAAATACTCGGGAAAAATAGAAGTAGCATGAAAATTCTCCGGAGCAGTCATGTCCTTTGGTGCAAAACGCAAAACTGCATCGGGAGCATCTTGGAATCTTTGTTCTGCAAAGTCCGGTTTTCTGTATGGACGTAATTTAAATGACATAAAATGCAGTCTCCCTTTCCGTTTTTCTTTTTTATTTATTTTTCAATCTTTTCCACACCCATATATGGCTGCAGAACTTTTGGAACTGCTACAGTTCCGTCTGCCTGCTGGTAATTTTCCAAAATTGCTGCAACCGTTCTTCCTACGGCCAGACCCGATCCGTTAAGTGTGTGAACGAATTCCGGCTTGCCCTTTTCTTTCGGGCGGAAACGAATATTTCCTCTTCTGGCCTGATAGCTTTCAAAATTGCTGCAGGAAGAAATTTCTACATATCTGCCGTAGCTTGGCATCCACACCTCGATGTCATAAGTCATGGCTGAAGAAAATCCCAGATCTCCGGTTGAAAGCCGCACAACTCTGTATGGGATCTCCAGACGTTTTAAAACTTCCTCAGCCGCTGCAGTAAGAAGTTCCAGCTCTTTGTAGGATTCTTCCGGATGTACGAATTTAACCAGTTCCACCTTATTGAACTGGTGCTGGCGGATAAGCCCTCTGGTATCTCTGCCTGCAGATCCTGCCTCTTTTCGGAAACAAGGCGTATATGCCGTATAATATACCGGAAGTTCTTCATAAGATAAAATCTCATTCAGGCGCAGGTTGGTCACCGGAACTTCTGCGGTCGGTATCAGGAAAAAGTCTTTTGCTGGCACATGAAACATATCGTCTTCAAATTTAGGAAGCTGCCCGGTTCCGATCATGGCGTCTCTGTTTACCATAAATGGTGGCAAAATTTCCGTAAAGCCATGTTCTTCTGTATGGAGGTTCAGCATAAAGTTTATGACAGATCGCTCCAGTCTGGCTCCCAGTCCCTTGTATACGGTAAATCTGGTTCCTGCAATTTTGGCTGCGCGCTCAAAGTCCAGAATATCCAATTCCTGTCCAATATCCCAGTGGGCTTTTTCTTCAAAATCAAAGGTTTTCGGTTCTCCCCACTTGCGGATTTCTACATTATCGCTGTCATCTTTTCCAACAGGAACATCTTTATGCGGCGTATTTGGAATGTTCAGCAAAGCATCTCTCAGTTTTTCCTCCACTTCACTGACTTTCCCATCCAGCACTTTGATTTCTTCTGACAGCGCCTTCATTTCTTTCATCAGTTCGCTGGGATCTTCCCCTGCTTTTTTCATTTTAGGAATTTCTTTAGAAGCAACGCTCTGTTTATTTTTCATCTGCTCTACTTTTGCCAGCGTTTCCCGTCTTTCCTTGTCATACTCCAGTACCTTGTCAATCCCGAAATCGCCCTGACCTCTGGATTCAACGGCTTTTTTTACATTATCAAAATCTTCTCTTATTCGTTTAATATCTAACATAGCCTTCTCCTAAAATAAATTTTTCTTGTATATAATATATAAATCCGTTAACTCTTTTACCTTTTCTTGCATTTCAATCTGCAGTTTTGAAGCAGTTTCATAATCTTTCTCATCAAGGGCTTTGACGATTCTGGTGAGCAGGCACTGTCCATCCAGCTTATCTCTTCCCAAATCATTTCGAATGCGATTGATTTTTTCCCAGTAAACCACATCATAGTCTACACAATCTCCATCATCATGACATTTTACGCAGTGCCGGATCAGTTCCATCGTGTTTGGAACAATCCGATTATGCAGTTCTGTCGCCCACTGAGCAACAACAGCTTCTTTATAGGATTCAAGCGTAATCGGCGTCATGACATCATCTCTTTGGAATACCTGCAGTTTTTCAGGAAAGTCACGAAAAGCACAGATATTTTCCCACACTGTATTAGGCACTGTTCCAAAAAGGCGATCCCGATCCTGCTGTGTATACTCTTCAAACACATCCAGTTCGCTTCGATACAGACGATTTTTTTCCAGGTAAAAATCTTCCTGCCCATATTCCTTAGAAATGGAAGCTTCGAGCTCTTTTGGTGTTTTTCCGGCTTCCAGTGCAGCTTTGATTCCGTCCAGCATAGCCATATAGGATGCTGCCAGTACCAGGTATGTATTGCTTTTCGGGTTTGGCGCCCGCAGTTCAAAACGGGTGGCCAGCGGATTCTCTACATCTCTTACCAGTCCCACCAGCACGGTTCTGTTTCTGGATGGCAGTTTGACACCGTGTCCCAGTGATGTTACGACACAAACCGGAGCTTCATATCCCGGTTTCAGACGATTAAAAGAGTCATTTGTGGCACTTACAAAAGGGTTGATTACTTCATAATTTTTCAGAATTCCCATAAGTGCACCGAATCCAATCGGACTGAGAAAATCTTCTTCTGCGTTATGAGGCGCAAACAGATTGACTCTGCGGCCGTCCTTTAATTTTGCAGCAAGCCCCATATGGGTATGCTCTCCGCTTCCTGCCACGCCTTCAATCGGCTTTGCCATAAAGGTGACTTCAAGTCCGTAAAGTCTGAAAATATCCCGTACCACATATTTGACATGATTTTCGTTATCCGCTGCCTGAATCGCATTAGAGAATTTCCAGTCTATTTCCAGCTGTTCCATAACATGGTCATAATTACCGGAGTTTCCCAGCTTTGCTTTGACGCCTCCAACCTCCTTATGTCCCATTTCCATCTCGATTCCATACTTGTCCAGTACCAGCATTACCTCTTCCAGTGCAGTTCTGACCGGTCCGATGGTTCGTTTCCAGTATTGCTCTTTTAGAATCTGTGCCGTAGAAAGCTGCTCTCTGTCAGCTTCATCGTCCGGCGTCTTTACCCAGAACTCCAGTTCTGTAGCTGCTGTAATTTCCAGCTGTTCAATCTCATCCGCATGGCGGATTCCTGTATATTTCAAAACATATGGATTCTTTTTAATGATTTGAAGGAGGTCTTTCTTAAAATTGCTGATAGCATCCCGCAGAATTACCCTTGATCCCACTTCGGACACATCATTGTGCACTAGAAACGCCGGAATCCTCAAAGTACCTACCGGCAGGCCAGTCGCCCGGTCGATATGCTTATAGTTATGATCCACATACCAGTTTACATCCAGGTCAGGAATAATATCCACTTTTGCATTATTGAGTACTGCAATCTTAGGCAGGAATACGCTGGAACCATCTGTCTGGACTCCTGCTGTAAGAAATTTATCCATATCTTCTATGAAAAGATCTACCGGAATCTTTTCATCAGTATCATGCCCCCCAATGTCAATCCCCACCAGGGAAACGAACTTCACTTCCGGATGCGCTCTCAAAGCTTCTGTAATTTCCTCCGGCGAGTGGTTCTCTGCAGGGATTGTAAATAACATCTTATTCAAATCAAAATCCAGCATATAAGCAATACGCTCCTTTCCATTCTCTTACTCAAACAGGCTAGGACATTCCCTTTACAAATGACTTCGCAAAAAGAATGTCCCCAAAATCCTCATTATTTAGTACTTTAAAACTTTATGCCGCATCTGTTTTCTCTTCCGGTGCCAAGAGGTTCAGGTATTTCTGCAGCTCATCTAAATATTCTCCGTATTTCGCCCAGTTACCGTCTTTCTGCGCTTCCTGCGCCTTATTAAAGGCTTCCTGTGCTTTTACTGCCAGTTCACTCTGGCTCAGTGTGTCGTTCTTTTTGTCCTTGGATGCCCCGCTGTCTGTGCTGCCCGGGCTTTCTTCCGCACTTCCTTCACCGAAAAGGAAGTTGAGTGCTTCTGCCAAAGTAGGCTCATATGCAATCTGATCCTTATAGGCAACGATTACCCTTTTTACTTCCGGAATACTGGAATTCTTTGCTTCCAGATAAACAGGCTCTACATAGAGAAGTGAATCTTCAATCGGTATGACGAACATATTTCCTCTGCTATAGTTGGAGCCTGCAGAATCCCAGAGTGAAAACTCTTTAGAAATCTCTGTATTCTGGTCAATCTGTGCTTCAATCTGTCTCGGTCCGTAGATAATCTTGCTCTTCGGCAGCTGGTACAGCACCAGTTCGCCATAATCTTCACCGTCATTACGCGCAATTAAAAGACCTGTCATATTCGGCTTATCCTTTGGCGTATATGGAATCGAATTGACAAATTCAGCTTTTTCTTCTCCCGGCAGACGCATGATATAGTAGTTCGGTGTCATAGTGGTTTCTTTCACACCGTAAATTTCATCTGCAATATCCCACATATCTTCCTTCTGGTAGAAGACATTTACATCTGTCATATGATACTTCTTGTAGGTATTGGCCTGAATATTAAACAGTGCATTCGGGTATCTTACATGTGCCTGAAGGGATTTTGGCATCTCTTCAAAATCCTTAAACAGTTTCGGATAAATCTTTTTGTAAGTGTTTGCAATCGGATCTTCATTGTCAACCAGGTAATAATTGGTTGTACCGTTATAAGCATCCACTACAACTTTTACAGAGTTCCGAATGTAGTTGGTCCCTGTTGCTACATCAAACGGCTCGGAATAAGGATATCTGCTGCTAGTAGTGTACGCATCCAGCATCCAGTAAAGTTTGCCGTCGGCTGTTACAATATATGGATCACTGTCATACTCCAGATACGGCATAATCTTCCGCACTCTTTCTTCGATGTTGCGGTTGATCACAATTCTGGAATCACTGGTAATATTGCTGGAAACAAGCAGCTTCAGGCTGCCCTCCCGAATAGAGAACATCACCTTGTTGAGCATGTTCAGCTTAATTCCCGCAGCGCCTTCGTAAGTGGAATACTTATTATTGTCGCCGTCCGGATAGTCAAACTCTTCTTCATTGGTGTTGACCAGCACATAATTGTCGGTTTTTTCACCAAAGTAAATCTCCGGTCGTTTCAGCTGAATCTCTTCTACTTCTGATACAGGCGGGATACTGTCAATCATCATATCCGGCTGCCCGCTGGAAGTGATTTTATCTACTCTTGATAAAGTGATTCCGTATCCGTGTGTATACTTCAAATGCTTATTCAGCCAAGTATCATTTATCTTTTCTTCGTCAATTTCTCTGGCAGACTGGAAGGTCTGTGTATACTCACCATTCACCATATACCGGTCCACATCTACATCATTAAAGGTATAGTACGGCCGAATACTCTGCGTCTGGTTGTAAAACTTTTCTGCCGGTTCATAATCATTGATACGGATATTAGAAATGGTTTCTACATTATTCTTAATGTCTGCACTTGTCAGATCATTGCTTGCTGCAAACGGTTTGACAGTTACATGGTTCAAATCATACGCATTTTGTGTATATTCAATATTGTGTTCCAGATACTTGCTCTCTTTGTTGATTTCATCAGGAGAAACAACAAAATTCTGAATCAGAATACTTGCACCGAATCCTACCACTCCTACAGCAATCATCAGAACAGGCACAACAGCTGCTGTTTTAAATCTGCGCTTTACCACTCCGGCGCCAAATGCCACTGCGGCTGCTACAGACAGAACCATGAGAATCCGATACATCCACAAGGTAATATTCACATCTGTAAAGCCCGCACCGTAAACAGCACCGGTATGCCCGTACAGCAAATCAAACTGCTTCAGGAAAAAGTTGATTCCAACCATAATAAAGAACAGTACCCCTACTACAATCAACTGTTTTTCAGCAATACTGATCAGCTGCATGAAATTCTTGTTGTCAAATTGCTTTCTCTTCCGAGGACCTCTGGATGCCGATC
>CAUWJW010000094.1:0-9289 GCA_963558985.1 uncultured Clostridia bacterium
ATCAGCCATGCAAGTTATCTTTTGTGCATTCACGGCGGCTTCCGTTTAAAGGGGAACATTCAGTTCGAAAATTTGCCGGCTCCACTGGTTTTGCGATTTTCCAAAGCAGTCACGTTCATAAGAATTGCAACCAATAGGATCAGCAGATCAGACATTGGTACTGCCCAAAACACTGCATTTTTCAACTGTGGAAAAAGGGCCGGAAGCAGATAAACCAGCGGCAGCAAAAAAACACTTGTCGCAGCAAAGTAAGAATCACAGCTTTTATCTCATGCGCTGTTACTTCCAGCAGCGTTAATATGGTATAGAAAATGCCGACAACCGGAAAAGTGAGAAATACAATGTTCAACACTGCTGTGCTTTGTGTGAGCATTATATCATCGCTGCCGAAAATTCCTAATATCCTGTTTCCGAACAGGAAAACTCCGGCCGTACTGATACATCCGTACAGTACTGTATAAAAGACAGCCAGACGGATCGTCCTCTGTTTCTTTGTTTCCTGTTTATACCCGCTGTAATAAGCAATCATGGTCTGAATCCCCTGTGTGATTCCAACAATCGGCATGAGCAAAAGGGTATATACCTTCTGGACAATATTCCAGATTGCTACATAATTTGCGGAAGCATGGAGCATTAAACTATTATTGACAAAAAATCCTGTACAGCCGGCAAGTACCTGTATCACAGTTTGCACAAAGCCGAGACGAAACAGCTCCCATGCTCTGCAACATAATGTCGCACAATGTAAATGCCAAAATGATGGGAAAAGTCCTTTTTTTATAATCCAGCCCACAGCCAGCAGCATACAGAAAACTTCGCTTGCCAGTGTACCTAAAGCAAGACCGGAAAACCCCATTTGAAATCCAAAGGCAAAAATTGCATTTGCAATCATATTTACCCCCACTGCCAGAGTTGTAATAACCATTTCCATTTTGGGATAGCCAAACGTTCGAATACAGCTTGTCAGAGTATATCCCACTGCACTAAAAACATTACTAATCAGCTGTATTTGCAGATAATTTTCAGCTAAGTCGAAAATTTCTTTCTCTGCACCTAACAAGTGCAGCATATTCTCCATACCACAAAAAGAAACGGCAGACACAACTGCACTTACAAGCACAGAGCACAAAATTCCCGTAGAAAAATAACTGTTTCGTTCTTCTTCACCATTCAGGTGGCGTGCAATCAAAATCGCTGTAGACACTGCATACAATGCTTGAAATGCAGTAAAAACGCTTAGTACAGGGGAAAGCAGCCCCATTGCTGCAAGCGCATTCGTACCGGCTTCACCCAGATGTCCGGCAAACACCGTATCCACAACAGATGTCATAATTTCCATTACCAGCGATAAAATTGCCGGAACTGAAAATGTCACAATTAATGCACCAATTGGCTTTGTTTCATAAATATTTGTTTCCATTTGAAAAAACCTCCTAAAAAAGAATACCAGATGGAAGTAGACACGATATGTCCCTTTCCCTCCGGTATTTTTATTTTTTAGGGGATTCCGTCAGATAATCTGTCCGGTCAAATTCCCGGCTTGTCTTTTCACAACGGGATATTTGCTCTATTTTCAATGTAAAAAAGCTGTTTTCGTCCGTACAATACAAATAAAGTCCATCTAAACGCAGGATATAATACAATGGCGCTACAATATACCTTTCTCCGTCTGCTGTCAGATCAAGAAATATTTCATCGTCCAATCCTGTATTGATCACTTCACAAACGGGTGTGCGGGCACTGACAGGTTTTTGAAGCAGCTCGATTTTTAGGTACTCATCGAAATCAAACTCTTTTAAGAAAGTCAATTCCGGCATTAACAGTTCCAGCTTTTTTAAAGCAGAGTTTTTCCCGTTTCTCGAATCTAAATGGTTTACAATATGGAAAGCAAGAATAATCTCCTCAATTTCTCGGGCAGTAAAAAAACTTCTGCTGAACCGATAACCCGGTGCCAGAAACACGCCCCCCTCATAACCCGGCTGCGTGTAAACAGGAACTCCCATATCAGAAATCTTATCAATATCTCGCATAATTGTTTTTTTACTCACTTCGAAATGCTGTGCAAGTTCTGCATAAGTGGATTTTTTTCTTTCCATCAGATAAAGCAGAATCTCAAGCTGTCTGCTTCTCATGCCGGTACACACCTCCTTGCTGATGCCGCATTACCTGCCGCGACTCACTGCTGCCGGGCCGCTCCAGGCCTTTCCTCCGGCAGAAACGTACGGTGGCTCGGCGCACCTAAAAAACTGCAGCAGGCTTATATCCGCCTGCTGCATATACTATTTCATCATTCGAATCGTCATAGGATACCTTTGTTTAATCATGGTCGCCTTGCCCTGTTCAACCAGCCCTCTTGCTTTATCCGGACTGTATCTATGACCCGTAGGGTTGCCTTCTGTATCCTGTACTACAGCTAAACGCATCTTATCACTGGATACTACCAGCGCCACAACTCCAAACGCTACAGCAATCGTGCCGCAGACCAAAAATAATGATATCCAAATACTCATAATAGACCTCCTTCTTTACTATTTACATTTACACACACTTCTTGCATTTATTTTATACTCATTTCGCATACTTTTCCAGACTTTTTTCATTTACGCACCAATTTCCTCATGTGCCGTTACAATTGCGTGTTCTGCACTGTCAAAAACGTGTTCCTCTCCAATATGTTCAATAAATCCTCCCCGCTTCAGCCCTTCTAAAACCTTAGGCTGCACACTAGAAAGCATGACAGTCACACCTTCCTCTTCCAGTTCCTGCTGCAGCTCCATCAGAGCCTGTATGCCAGAAAGGTCTATGACAGGAACACCTCTCATGGATAAGATTAAAACTTCAGTATTTCCCAGTTCCGTCAGCTGCTTTTTTAATTTGTCTGTTACTGCAAAGAAAATGGTTCCGGTTAAATACGCCATACGAATCTTCTTTGACACCTCAGGAATATGAATCCCTATCTCATCCAGACGTTTCGGCTCAATATCAGCAATAGTAATATCAATGTCTGTCAGTTTAACAACAATCATAAAGGCGGAAAAAGCAACTCCGATTATAATAGCCTGTGTCAAATCCAGTACAACAGTCGCTGCCATAGTGACAAAAAACTTCAGCATTCCTGTTTTAAAGTGATGGTTAAAGATAAAATGAATATTTTCCCAGTCATTCATTCTCCATGCGGTAACAATCAGAATTCCCGCCAGTGCAGACAGCGGAACCTGTGACATAACAGGTGCTAAAACAAACATAGACAGCAGAAGGATAACTGCGTGGAGAATCCCCGTCATTCTCGTTTCACATCCCGCCTTGATCGCAACGCTTGTTCTGGCAATCGCAGCTGTTGCCGGTACCCCTCCAAACAGTGGAATTACAATATTTCCGATACCCTGTGCAATCAGCTCTCTGTCGCCTTTTATAATCTCTTTCTTCATTTTTCCTGCTGATGCACCACACAAAAGAGACTCTATCATGGCCAGTGCCGCAATAGAAAGCGACGGAACAAAGAGATCCCAGAACTGTGCCAGATTCAGTCCTGAAAGGGACAGGCGCTCCGGCAGAAAAAGGCTCTTTGGGATTTCCCCTACAACTGCCACCTCAAGGCCTGCAAAATGATTAAAGATCAAAACCAGAATCAGTGCCGCCAGAGAGGAAGGTATTTTACTGTTCCACTTTTTAGGCCAAATAATCATAAAGAGAATGACTGCTATCCCGATTCCCATTGCAGCAAAATTAGGATGAAATCCTGATGTAAAATAAGAAAAAACCTTCTCTATAGCCAAATCTCCTTTAGATGTTACACCAAAGAAATTATCCAGTTGTCCCAAAGCGATAATAATAGCAATTCCGCTTGTGAAACCTGTAATTACAGAGGATGGAATATAGTAAATGATACGTCCCAGTTTTAAAACACCTGCGACCACCAGCAGAATACCGGCAAAGAAACAGGCAACTAAGATTCCCTGCATACCGTATTTAGCTGCCAGAGTAACCAAAATAGCCGTCATCGCACCGGTAGGCCCTGAAATCTGAAAGGAAGCACCTGAAAACAGACTGATTACAACGCCTCCTATAATAGCCGTTACCAGCCCTGCCGCTGCTGTTGCACCGGAACTGACTCCAAATGCCAGCGCTAATGGAAGTGCCACTGCAGCTACTGTTATACCGGCCATCAAATCCCGGCTGAATTTTTTCCCGTTATAGCCTTTCCATTCCCTCTTCAAATCTTGTACGTACTCCCTCACTAAATGCATGTTTAAATCCTTTCATTTTTTCAAATAACTTTTTTGTTATTATATCATATCTTTATATAACTATCTTGCTCAGTATATTTTGTCTATTCAGAAAATTCCTTCTGCCTCTGCCCACAAAAAAAGAAAATCCCTCGCATTTATCTGCCGGAATTTTCCTGAATTTTAAATTTATAGCGCTACAGCGATACTCCCAAAACAATCGTTGCCATAGCAAGGTAAGCTAACGCAGAAACCATGTCAGTCAGAGAAGAAATCATTGGAGTTGCCATCAGTGCCGGGTCGATTTTAAGACGCTTTGCCAGCATCGGCAGCATACCGCCGATAAGCTTTGCAAACATAATGACAACCAGCATAGATGCACATACTGTAAATGCAATCGCCACACTCTGATGGTCAATCAAAATAATCTTTGCAAAATTAAACAAACTGAGAACAATTCCTAAAAGGATACTGATACGCAGTTCTTTCCAGAAAACTTTAAAGGTATCTTTCAGTTCAATATCTCCAAGCGAAAGTCCTCGAATGATCAAAGTTGCTGCTTGCGTTCCCGTATTTCCGCCTGTTCCCATCAGAAGGGGCAAGTAAAAGGTCAGCGCCACTACCTGCTGCAGCGTGGCTTCAAACTGCTCAATAATAGTACCCGTTATCATGAGAGAAACCGACAGAAGAATCAGCCACGGCAATCTGTTTTTTGCATGGCGGAAAACACCCATATCCAGATATTCTGTGTCCGATCCGTCAATAACCCCTGCCATTCTTTCAATATCCTCTGTTGTTTCTTCTTCAATAACATCCAGAATATCGTCCACTGTAATAATTCCTACCAGGCGGTGCTCCTTATCAACTACCGGGATAGCCAGAAAACCGTACTTTTTAAAGGATTCCGAAACCTCTTCCTGGTCATCATTTACATTTACATAAACATACTCCGTACTCATCAGCTCGGAAACCAGCATATTATCGTCATGAATCACCAGAGAACGAAGGGATACAATCCCCTCCAGCTTTCGTCCCTTTTCCTTCACATAGCAGGTATATACGGTTTCACTATCCATGCCTTCCTTTTTTATATGTGCCAGCGCCTCCCCCACTGTCATACTGTTCTGCAGGCTGATGTAATCAGGAGTCATCAAACTCCCTGCACTATTTTCCGGGTAGTTGAGAAAGGTATTAATCAGTTTTCTCTCTTCTTTCGGCGTTTTTTCCAGAATCTTATCTACCAGATTAGCCGGCAGTTCTTCCAGAACATCAATCTTATCATCGAAATCCAGTTCTTTAATAATATAACTGATTTCCCTGTCAGTGATGCCTTGGATAATTTCCACCTGATCTTCGGAAGGAAGGTAGGAAAATACTTCTACTGCCACATCTTTGGGCAGCATGCGAAAAATAATAATGGTCGTTTCCACATCTAGTTCTTCTAAAACTTCTTCCAGAATCTCTGCAATATCCACTTCATTATTTTTCAGCAGCTCATCCCTGGCATTCACATAAGCCTTTTCTTTTAAAAAGGCAATGGTGTCTTCCACTCTGGCGTCAAAATCCTTTTCCATTTCATTTTCCATTCACACTCCCTCCTTCCTTCAAATTTTTCAAAATAATTTGAGCAAAACGTTCCGTTCTTTTTTCAATACCTTCCAGATGCAGGATTTCCTTTGGATTATTTGCCGTTTCCATCAGCGCAAAATGTCCCGGAAGATAAAATGTTTTGTTCATATTCAATGCACTGAGCAGCTGCTGGGCTACAATATCTCCTCCGCTGTAACCGGATACTACAATGCCGAACAGCGCTTTTTCATAAAATTTATGTGTCATAAAAAGAGCCGTCAGTCGGTTAATAAAAGCTGCCAGATTGGCACTTACTGCATCATTGTAATTAGGGCAGACCATAACAAGAGCATCACATTCTAAGATGGCCGGATAAACCTCCTCCACAATCTGTCCCCCATAAAAGCATTTATTCTCATCTCCAAAATGTTTGCACATTTCATAAGGACACCCCTGACAGTCTAGCACATTTCCGTTTCGCAGAGAAATCTCCTGAATCTCACACTCCTGCAGATGCTCTTTTACCAGTTCCCACAGACTGAGACTGTTGGAGGTTTTTCTTTCGCTGGCATGAATCATTAGAATTTTAGGCTTCTTTTTCTGCTTTCTCTGAAAGTTCATGATATTATACACCAGCTGGCGTCCTGCCACCATATATGCGCCCAGATTATCCATCCGCAGATTCTGCGCCTGTATGTTAAAATTTTTTAAAGATCTGGTTCCTTCCACCAGAGGTCTTCCCGGGAACGTGCATCCTGAACGGTTTGCGCTGAATACCAGTTCCCTTGAAACTGACTTGGTAAAGAGTTCACTGTTCCCGTCAATCAGAACTCCGCCTACACTGCCTTGCAGACAATCCCTATGGAGGCGTATGTGTTTTAAGATATTGCAGTACTCAAGATTAATCCCCGACTCCCCCAGAGAGATGGAAAACAGCAGTTTCTTGTTCTGCAGATCCGCTTTTTCAAACTCTTCTACAGTTGCAATTTCTTCGTATTCATATCCCTTTAGACTGGCATCAAGTATAGAGTGAAGCCGTTCTGCTTTTTTTCTTTCACTGCAGAGCGGATTGATTAAAATAAACTTTTCCATTGTATTCTGCCTCCTGCGTTCTTACTGCATCTGTTCTGACAAGTTCTTATACGCCGCTTCAATCCGTTTAAAAAGAGCATCCGGCAGCGGCAGATCCTCGACCTGAATCCCATAAGGCGTTCTCCTGTTTTTCACTCCCAGAAAAGCGCCGTTCATGCCTTTTCCAAAATAAACGGAGCTGTAGTGCCACTGTCCGGTCAAAGTCTTGAGAATTGATATCGCTCCCGATGATAAAGCCGGTGCAATAAAAGGCTTGTACCCCAGTTCTCTTGTCTTTAAATTCGACTCTACCGCAAGCTGCGTCAGTTCTCTGGACAGCGAATCATTGTAGTTCTGCAGACTATTGGCAATTACAAGATCACTTCCGTGAGGGCCGAAAGCTCTCCCTTCCTGCAAAAAACTGCTGAATCTGGGATCCTTTCTTGCAAAATACTGTGCTCTCGTATTCATCACACCCAGGCCGTAGCCATGTACATGCTCCTTTCTCAGCCCCTTTTTGTAAACTGCCTTTCTTAGTGTATCAACTGGATCTTAAACTACAGCAAACAGTCCTCCAAAGCCTTCCCTGACTGCCTGACGGGAAAACCCAGCGGCCAGATCCGCATTTTCCTTTAACTGCACCATACGCACATCTTCCACTTTTTCTCCAACCGGAGGTACTCCTTTTGAAGCGCAGAAGATCATTACATCACAATCAAACAAACGGGACGGCGATATAATCTCTACCGGAGGCATATTCCCATGAAAAACAGGTTCTTCAATCTGATTAACCTCCATTTCAAACCGCTGCGCCGCTTTTTCGTTCAAATCGCAAATCCCTATAGAGGAAATCGCTTCCCCGCCCATCAGGCGCAGTCCGATCAGAAGCATGCTTCCTACATCTCCCAGTGCAAGCAGGTGCACCCGTTTCTTTTTGGTCAGTGAAAAAGGGTTTTTCCCTTGCGGCCGGATATAAAAACTGTCCTGTTTTCGATTTATAACAGCAGGCTCTTCAAACAAATTGCTTAATTTTTTCATAATATCACACTCTCCAGTCTGGCCAGCCGTTCGATTCCATTGAGAAGGTATCCGGACGGAGCCAGGTTCATATCGTAATTCATATAGCTTCCCAAATCCGGCACTCTCGGTGAAACAACAACTTCCGAAAGGCGCTGTAAAGTCAGCTTTCGCTCAAAGATGTTCTGGTATTCTTCCTCCAGCGCCAGAAATATACGGTAGGCATTTTCCATACAGACCTTTGAGAAGCGATAAATCGCCTCTTTCGGAGCATCCAGCAGGAATGCAGGTGAGGCATACGGAAGAATCAGATTAATTGATGTCTGCAGCCCCGAAGGCCCTTCCCATTCCCGTTTGACTCCATCTCCTCCAATAAACGGATACAGACTGGACTCCACAAACCAGTTCTTTAAGTTGGGAATAAAATATGCGCTGTCCACTTTTCGCCCCTGTATGGTCATAAGATCTCTTCCACGCCCCGACAAAAGACCCACGATCAGTTTTTCCACCTGAATCCCGTTTTCTTTAAATATAGGATCCAGCTTTTTTATCCTGTACCCTTTATGAAGCATGTCATCTGCCAGAATCACCGGCCGGCCAAAGGATTTAATCGTCTTCACCTGATTTTCAATGGGAGAATAGCCGGGATATTCTTCAATAGAAAATCCCTTTAAGTCCGGTCTGAATTTCTTTTCTGTATGAAGTGTCTTTGTTACTGTATTCGGAACTGCCATTCCTCTGAGAATTTTTCCGAAAGGCACACACATATACGGTCCCAGATTTCTTACTTTTGCAGGTTCACTGGATACACCGTTTTCTTTTGTCACCATACTGACGATTTTGTGGTGCATCACACCGGAATTAAAGGAAAGCACCAGATTTCCCGGATACAGCGAGGCAGCCGCCTTCTGCAGTTCCATATGCGCCTCATCCATGACTTCCAGAATCTTTTCTCTTTTGTTGAACGGATCCTTCAGAACCGTATCCATATTCTGAAAAACTGATACGGGATTCTTCATATCCACCTCATAGATCCCGGTTCCTCTGCCATCAATAATAATCTCGCAGAATCCCTGCCGCTTCAGCACTGCAGTGACTGCATCTCCGGGGTCTTCTCCTGCTGCAGGATGGTATACTGCATAGGTCATATCTTCCTGCAGAGCCTGTGAAAGCGTCTCTGTCAGAATCAGCTGTACAATATTGCGTATCTTTGTATCCTGTGAAAAGAAAATGCCTCCTATACTTAAAATACGTCCCGTTGCCTTCTGTCTCAAATATGCCGCAAGCGCAATATTTTTAAACTCTTCATAAAGCTGAGATGTATTGACTTCTTTCACTGCTGCAAAAGCGCTCACCCGGTTTCCCAGATTTCCATCCCGGATCACTGCAGACCGCACATTGGGGCG
>CAUWJW010000095.1:0-9212 GCA_963558985.1 uncultured Clostridia bacterium
TTTTATAGGGTGTGAGATAAGAAAACAGAGAATCTGGAACATACCGGCCGCTTCCGGCCGATCCGGCCCCGGCACGAGGCGAAAAAAAGGAGATTTTGCAGCATAATCTGGTGGATTTAAGCTTTTTGTAAGAAAGAAAATGTGACAAATAAGCGGTTTAATGGTAAAATCATTAGCAGACTGTAAAGAAAGAAGAGGAAAGTGGAAATGGAGATTATAAAAGCAATCGTTCTGGGTATTGTAGAAGGGATCACAGAATGGCTTCCTATCAGCAGCACCGGGCATATGATTCTGGTAGATGAATTCATGAAAATGGATGTATCTGCCCAATTTATGGAAATGTTTCTTGTCGTCATACAGCTCGGAGCAATCCTGGCAGTTGTAGTAATTTACTGGAGAAGACTGATCCCCACTGATAAAAAAACATGGATCATGTGGATCAAAATCATTGTAGCCTGCCTGCCTGCAGCTGTCATCGGACTACTTTTTGACGATTTATTCAATGCGCTGTTCTACAATTATCAGACCGTGGCCATCATGCTGATTGTTTTTGGGATTCTTTTCATTGTGATCGAAAACAGAAATAAAAAAATGGTGCCAAAGGTGAATGACCTGGATTCCCTTACCTATAAACAGGCGCTCATTATCGGACTTTTTCAGGTAATTGCAGCGGTTCTGCCCGGCACATCCCGATCTGGCGCAACCATTCTGGGAGGTTTGATGATCGGCGTATCCCGTACTGCTGCGGCGGAGTTCACCTTCTTCCTGGCCATTCCGGTCATGTTCGGCGCAAGCCTTTTAAAACTGGTGAAATTCGGAATGCACTTCACAGGAACAGAAGTGACACTTCTGCTCAACGGTATGGTTGTAGCATTTCTTGTATCGCTGGCAGCCATTAAATTTTTGATGGGCTATATCAAAAAACATGATTTTAAAGTCTTTGGCTGGTACAGAATTGTATTAGGCGTTATTGTGCTCGGATATTTCGGCATTCGTACATTCCTGGCGTAGAAGAAAGACAGAACAAATGGTAAAAGAAAAAGTCAGAAAAACGATTTTACAACATAAATTGATCACAAAAGGAGAGCACATTGTAGTCGGCCTTTCAGGAGGGCCCGATTCTGTGTGCCTTTTTTATACATTAAAGGGCTTGATGAAAGAGCTGGATTTTTCCCTTTCTGCAGTTCATGTGAATCACGGTTTTCGTCCGGGAGAGGCAGAGGCCGATCAGTACTATGTGGAAGAATTGTGCCGGAAAGAAGGAATCCCATGCACCTCTTTTCAATATGACTGCAGGAAGATTGCACAGAAGGAAGGCCTCAGCAGTGAAGGGGCAGGGAGAAAAGTCCGATACAGCTCCTTCCGGCAGGCGGCTGCGGCGCTGGTGCAAAAAGGGGTTTCTGCGGAATCCATTAAGATTGCAGTCGCACAAAATGCGCAAGACCAGGCAGAAACTGTTTTGCTGCACCTGCTTAGAGGGAGCGGTACTGATGGCTTGGCAGGCATGTCTTACTGCCGCAGAGAAGGGGACTTTCAGATTATACGGCCTCTTTTGGATGTATCCCGGGAAGAAATTGAAGCCTGCTGCAGAGAGGAAAAGCTCAATCCCCGAATCGATCAAACGAATCTGCAGCCTGTGTATACCCGGAATAAAGTCAGGCTCGGGCTAATACCGTATTTAAAGGAAGCATTCAACCCTAATATTATAGAAGCTTTGATCCGGCTGAGCAAAACGGCGGAGGAAGACAAAACATATCTGTGGGAGAGAGCAGAGCAGGTTTACAGCCGGCTTGTGCAGGAGGACGGCACCTTAGAAAGAGAAGAACTGAGCCGGACTCATGATGCTGTCCGCCATCGTGTAATCAGAAAAGCGTTTCAGCATGCCGGACTTGACAGCGATATTTCTCGAACCCATCTGGAAGCAGCAGACCGCCTGCTGGCAGGAAAACAGGATACAGGTATGCTGGATTTCCCGGGAGGTTATATTATGGAGCTTCGTTATGGCAAAGTAAAATTTTGTAAGAAGCGTGAGAAAGAAAATTTCCAAGCTGCGGCCAGACTGAAAATCACTACAGGAGCGCCACAAGAACTTCAGGGGCAACATGGAGCTGTTTTTGACTGGGAAAAGCTCTGCAGCCGGTATGAAAACCCGCAGATTGTCCTTAGAACAAGACAGGCGGGTGATTACATCAGACTAAAAAAAGGAAGAAAGAAGCTGCAGGATTTTTTTGTGGATCAGAAAGTTCCAAAAGAGGAACGAGACAGCATTCTGCTGGCTGCTGTGGGAAGTGAGATTCTCTGGGCGGCTGCCTCGGAAAAAGGAGGCTTAAAACGGCATCGTTACAGCGAAAAATACAAGTTGGACGAAACAACAAAAGTAGCCCTTTTGCTTGAAATTATTTGTGAAATATGATAAAATGACATACCTAATTTTGGATAATAAAACAAAAAATTATAAAATTGTCGATACAGGAGGAGGTAAAGTTTGAAAAGGTTATCGAAAAACATAGGGATCTACCTGATTATATTCGGGCTGGTTCTGGCTATGGCCTGGTTTTATAACAGCGGGGGAGAGAAGGATTCTGAGAAAGAGGTTCCATTTTCCACAATGGTAGAATATGCAGCCGGCAATAAAATTGAGGAAATCAACATTACAGAGACAAAGATCAGTGCCAGGCTGACCGACGATTCAAAAGTTTTTGCTTATGCAGCCAGCATTATAGATCTGCAGTGGTTCAGTGAAAAATATGTGTATCCGCAGCTCGAAGAGAAGACCATTCATAAATACAAGACAGATGAGCCGGAAAAAGAGTCTATCTTATTGAGTCTGCTTCCGACTCTTATTATGATTGCAGCACTTGTATTCTTTTTCTTTATGATTATGAATCAGGGAGGTGGTGGCGGAAAAGCCATGGCCTTTGGAAAGAGTAAGGCAAGACTGCAAAAGGACAGCGAACTGCGCAAGGTTACCTTTAAAGATGTGGCAGGACTGGATGAGGAAAAGGAAGAACTGCAGGAAGTGGTTGACTTTCTCCGCAATCCTAAGAAATACAACAGCCTGGGGGCTAGAATTCCAAAAGGAATTCTGCTGGTAGGCCCTCCGGGAACCGGTAAAACATACATTTCCAAAGCAACTGCAGGAGAAGCAGGCGTGCCGTTTTTCACTATCAGCGGTTCTGATTTTGTGGAAATGTTTGTAGGTGTGGGAGCCTCCCGAGTAAGAGACTTATTTGAGCAGGCAAAGAAAAATTCACCGTGCATTATTTTTATTGATGAAATTGATGCAGTAGGACGTAAGAGAGGAGCAGGACTGGGCGGCGGTCACGATGAAAGAGAGCAGACGCTCAATCAGCTGCTGGTAGAAATGGATGGATTCGGAGAAAATACCGGCATCATCATTCTGGCAGCAACTAACAGGCCGGATATCTTAGATCCGGCACTGCTCAGACCGGGACGGTTTGACCGTCAGATTGTCATCGGCGCACCGGATATTAAAGGAAGAGAAGAAATTTTCCGTGTTCATTCCAGAAACAAACCGCTGGCTGATGAAGTGGATCCGAAGGTGCTGGCAAGGAGAACGCCGGGTTTCACACCTGCGGATATTGAGAATATGCTTAATGAGGCAGCGCTTCTGACTGCAAGGCGCAACGGCATGAAGATCCGTATGGATGAGATTGAAGAAGCCATTACAAAGGTAATCGCAGGTCCGGAAAAGAAGAGCCGTGTAATCAGTGAAGATGAAAGAAAGCTTACAGCCTTCCACGAAGCCGGTCATGCAGTAGTGGCACATTCTCTGCCAAAGACAGATCCGGTACATCAGATTACCATTGTACCGAGAGGAAGAGCCGGCGGATTTACGATGATTCTTCCGAAAGAAGACAAATACTACGGAACAAAGACAACCATGCGGGAGCAGATTATCCATCTGCTGGGCGGCCGCGTTGCAGAGCTGCTCACACTGGATGATATCAGTACAGGCGCCAGCAATGATATTATGCGTGCAACTGAAATTGCAAAAGACATGGTTACAAAATACGGCTTCAGTGACAAACTGGGACCTGTAAACTACAGTTCATCTGATGAAGTTTTCCTGGGAAAAGATTTTTCTACAAGACAGAATTATTCAGAAGAAACAGCATCTGAAATCGATGAAGAAGTGAAAACCATTGTAGAAGCCTGCTTTGAAGAAGCGAAGGTAATCCTCAGCGAAAACCTTGATAAGCTGAATACTGTAGCCGAAGCGCTTCTGGAACTGGAAACTCTGGATGGCGAACAGTTTGAGCTTCTGTATAGCGGTAAAATGACAGCAAAGGAGCTGGTCGCACAGGCGGCAAAAGAACAGGATGAGCGCCGTGAAAAGGATGCTGCCGAAGCAGAAGAGGCTGAGAGAATCCGCAGAGAGCAGGAGGAGCAGGAAGCAAGAGAACTGGAAGAAGCGCTGGAAAGAAAGCTGGCACGGTCAGAAAATTCCTGGGAAGAAGAGGAAGACGATGACATGCCAAGCGAAGAAGAACTGGCAAAATATGATGGAGACTATTTCGCCGATGATGACGAAACGGAGGAAGAAGCAGAGTCTCCGGATAAAAAAACTTCCGATTCGGGAAGTGAGAATGCTTCAAAGGAAGATAAAGAGGGCAAATAGATGAAAGTTACAGTGAGGGACTGCCTGGAACTGAGTACATTCAAGGGAGCCAAAGTTGTTGCGGGAGAAGAGGGACTGGATCGTGATGTAAAAGCCGTCTCTGTTCTTGAAGCAACGGCTCCTGCCGAAGTGAAGGCCTATTCCGATGAAAAGGGAGAACTTCTGCTTACAGGATTTTTTGCAGTCAGAGACGATGTTTATCAGCAATGCCAGATTATCAAACAGGTGGCTTTAGATGGACATTCCGGACTGGTGCTGTTCTATGTAGGTGCAGTGGTTCAAACCCTGGATAAAAAAGTAATTCATGCAGCAGAGGCAGTGGGTCTGCCTCTGATTGTTATGCCTGCAGGCAATAAGGTGCATTATTCTCATGTAATTACGCAGATCATGGAAAAAGTTCTTTACAGTGACAATTTCAGCAATCGTCTGATCAGCAATACCATTTTTCACTTGCTTAATTTTGAAAAGCACAGCAATTTTCAGTCTGCAGTCAGAGAAGCAGCAATCAATAATGACTTTCAGCTGATACTCCTCAGTGAGGACTTTAATCCTATTTTATCGGTGGAGACTCGCCACAAGGCAACGATTGCAGAAGCAATCCGTCTGGGTAAAGAGCATGAGGTGGAAAAACAGTCTGAAGTCTATACTATGATTGATGTAAACGGTGTTCTCACCTATTGGGGACCGGTGACTATCAACAGTGAGAAATATTTCATGTTTATTGTAGACAATGAGGATTCTTACTCAGCAGGAGAAATCACCAAACTGGCAGAGATTATCGAGCTTGCTATGGGGATGTGGAAGTACACGCCGGAAAGAGATGCGCGGGCAGAATTTATTAAGGCGCTTATGCGGGGAAACAAAAGCCTGGCATACACTTTAAAGGATGAAGCCGGAATTGATGGAGATGATATTCTCAGCGTATTTTTTGCAAAAGGCATCAACCAGGGAATACTGGCTGAGTTTGAGAAGCAGGAAGGTCTCCGCATTATGAAGATCAGCGAAGGCGATGAGACTTACGGTATGATTCTTCTGGATCATGATGAGACAGAGAAAGATATTGACGGAAAGGGAAGCTGCGTAAGGCTTTTTAACAAACTGAAAGAAGATAAAACCGTTCGGATTTTTCATGTGACCGGTCTTGACGGTATTGAAGGTGCAGGAGATGCATACAGGCTGATCAGTGAAAGCTGGTCCTTTGTACAGAGTGTATTTCCATATAAAAGGGTTTTTACCAAATATGAGCTGGCCCTTGTGAGCAACTGCATTAACATTCAGCTGCAGGGCGGGTATGTGAAGAAAAACTATATAGAGCTTCTGGAACCTTTTAAAGGAGCAGGAGAAAATAAAGGAAAGCAATTGCTGGATACCCTGGAAACTTTTGTGCTGGATGCAGGGATGAACAGCGGCAAAACAGCCGAATTCATGGGGATCCATACCAATACGGTGCAATACAGGCTGAAAAGGATCAATGATGTGCTGGGCGTAGAAATTACAGGCAACCGGGTTATTCCGGGGCTTACCATTGCGCTGGCGCTAAAACGCCTGGAACGTGTAGTCAGCTAGTTCGTTAATGCGAATCGTCATATTTACAAAAGAAAAGGAGAAAGAGCAGGATGTATTTTAATTACTTGGATAAGGCTGATCCGGAAATCAGTGCAGCGATCAAAAGAGAAATGGGCAGGCAGGAAACGAAAATCGAGATGATTGCTTCGGAGAACTTTGTAAATTTCGAGATTATGGAAGCGATGGGAAGCGCCCTGACCAATAAATATGCAGAAGGATACCCGGGAAAGAGATATTACGGCGGATGTGAGTTTGTAGACGAAGTGGAAACCATGGCCATTGAACGGGCAAAAGCTCTCTTTGGCGCCGATCATGCGAATGTGCAGCCTCACTGCGGTGCTAATGCCAACACTGCTGTATATCAGGCTGTACTGGAATATGGAGATACTGTGCTGGGCATGGACCTGTCTAATGGAGGACATCTGTCTCATGGATCCCCGGTAAATATTTCCGGAAAATCCTATCATTTTGTGCCTTACGGACTGAATCCCGAAACAGAGAAGATAGACTTTGACAATGTGCGGGAACTGGCGATTAAACACAAACCAAAGCTCATTGTTGCAGGAGCATCCGCATATCCTAGAACGATTGAAACAGATAAGTTTAAGGAAATTGCAGATGAAGTTGGTGCAATTCTGATGGTAGATATGGCGCATATTGCAGGACTGGTGGCTACAGGACATCATCCGAATCCTGTGGAATATGCCGATATTGTAACCAGTACAACCCACAAGACCCTGCGGGGACCGAGAGGCGGTCTGATTCTGTGCAAAGAAGCGTATGCAAAAGCCATTGATAAGGCGATCTTCCCGGGAACACAGGGAGGACCGCTGGAACATGTCATCGCAGCAAAAGCCGTTTGCTTTAAAGAGGCAGCAGCGCCGGAATTTAAAGTTTATCAGCAGCAAGTGATCGATAATGCACAGGCACTGGCAAAAGCCTTGATAGAAAAGGGATTTGATCTGGTTTCCGGAGGTACAGACAACCATCTGGTGCTGGTTAATCTGGTAAACAAAAATATTACCGGAAAAAAAGCAGAAAACCTGTTGGATGAAGCCAACATCACTACCAATAAAAATACAGTGCCAAATGATCCGCAGAGCCCGTTTGTTACCAGCGGTCTGAGACTGGGTACACCGGCAATGACAAGCAGAGGTTTCAAGGAAGAAGACGTAGTGCGTACGGTAGAAGCTATGGCTCTTGTTTTAGACAATCCGGATGATGCGGCATCTATGGAAAAGGCAAAAACAATTGTAAAAGAACTTTGTGACAAATATCCGCTTTATAAATAATTTATCGGATCATACAGAAACAAATCCCAATGTTCCGACATGCGAAAATGCAAAAATGCAAAAATGCCTTCAGAACATTGGGATTTTTGGATTTTTAGATATTTTGTGGCAGGAGCATAAAAATTCCCTATATATGGGGGCATTAAGCTAATGGTTTTCTAAAGTTTTTCTAAAGTTTTTTTAAAGGTCAAAAAACGCTGAGTCCGTTGAATTTATTGAGTTGTAAGAATAATGTATACAACGGGAATTTTGTTGCAAAACATGCAGAGATAAGTTATAGTGAGGTTGGTGTATCATGCACTGATAAATGATTTACAAGACACCCAAAATACTTTAAGGAGGGAATATATATGAACAAGCTTGAAGAACTTCGCCGCATGAAAGAAAAGATTGCTCTGGGCGGAGGACAGAAAAGAGTGGATGCGCAGCATAAAAAAGGGAAACTGACCGCCAGAGAGCGGCTGAACATTCTCTTCGACGAAGGCAGCTTTGTGGAGAACGATGTATTTGTTTCACACAGATGTACCAACTTTGACATGGCTGATACAAAAGCGCCGGGAGATGGGGTCGTTACCGGTTACGGAACAGTAGATGGAAGACTGGTTTTTGCCTATGCGCAGGATTTTACCGTGCTGGGCGGTTCTCTGGGGGAATACCACGCAGAGAAGATCGTAAAGGTACAATCCATGGCATTGAAAATGGGAGCGCCTATCGTAGGTCTTAATGACTCCGGCGGCGCAAGAATTCAGGAAGGCGTAAATGCACTTTCCGGATTCGGGAAGATTTTCCATAATAATACAATTTCATCAGGTGTAATCCCTCAGATTTCTGTTATTATGGGACCGTGTGCAGGCGGAGCGGTTTATTCCCCTGCAATTACAGACTTTATCTTTATGGTAGATAAAACAAGCCAAATGTTCATAACAGGGCCGGAAGTTATTAAAACGGTTACCGGCGAAGATATTTCCGCAGAACAGCTGGGCGGTGCTATGACGCACAATACAGTCAGCGGTGTTGCGCACTTTATCGGAAAAGACGATACCGAGACACTGATGCAGGTGCGTGAGCTTCTCAGCTATATGCCTTCTAATAATCTGGAGACTGCGCCGGTCTATGAAACAGCAGATGATCCAAACAGAATGATTCCGGAATTCAATGATATTATTCCGGAAAATCCAAACAAAGCATATGACATGTATGACATTATCACAAAGCTGGCTGATGACGGCAAAATTTTTGACGTGATGCCGCACTATGCTAAGAATATGGTAACTTGTTTCATTCGTATGGACGGTGCAACAGTAGGTGTAATCGCCAATCAGCCTAAATTTGGAGCCGGCTGTCTGGACATCAATGCTTCTGACAAGGCTGCAAGATTTATTAGAAGGTGCGATGCTTTCAATATTCCTCTCCTTACCATTGAAGACGTTCCGGGATTCCTTCCGGGAGCAGATCAGGAATACGGAGGAATTATCCGTCACGGCGCCAAAATGTTGTATGCTTACTGTGAAGCAACTGTTCCGAAAATCACAATGATTCTGAGAAAAGCTTACGGAGGCGCTTACATCGGTATGTGCAACAAGGAGCTGGGAGCAGATCTGGTAATGGCATGGCCGAGTGCGCAGATTGCAGTAATGGGTGCAGCAGGCGCAGCAAATATTGTATTTAAGAAAGATATTAAAGCTGCAGAGGATCCGGAAGCCATGCGGCAG
>CAUWJW010000096.1:0-8983 GCA_963558985.1 uncultured Clostridia bacterium
ACTGCTGTATTTATGAGCCAGACAGGGGGCGGATGCCGGGCAAGCAACTATGTAGCCCTGTTAAGAAAAGCGTTAAAAGACATGGATATGGAGCAGGTGCCGGTTATTTCCGTTAATATGGCAGGTCTGGAAAGCAATCCTGGATTTAAACTGAGTCTTCCGCTTGTAAAGCGTATGCTCATGGCTATGGTATACGGCGATGTATTTATGCGTGTGCTCTATGCAACCAGACCTTATGAAAAGGTGCAGGGCGCTGCCGATGACTTGTTTGAAAAGTGGTCAAGAGTTGCCAGACGAAATATTTATACAGGCAATATTCGCAAATTCAAAAGCTGCATTCATGAAATCGTAAAAGATTTTGATGCATTGCCGCTGCGGAATATTAAAAAACCAAAGGTAGGTGTGGTAGGGGAGATTTTAGTCAAGTACCATCCAAATGCGAATAACGATATTGTAGGCACCATTGAACGGGAAGGCGGTGAAGCAGTCGTTTTAGACCTGATCGATTTCTTCCTGTATGGTATGTACAGCAAACAGTTTAACTTTGAGCATTTATCAGGCTCCTATGGGAAGATGCTGGGCAACCAAGCGGGGATCAAGGTGATTGAACATTTCCGAAAACCTGCCAGGGAAGCACTGAGAAACAGTGTCCGTTTTGAGGAACCTATGCATATCGAACAAATCGCCGCAAAGGCAAGTGAGATTCTGTCTTTAGGAAATCAGTGCGGAGAAGGTTGGCTTCTGACAGGTGAAATGATTGATCTGATTGACAGCGGGGTAGAGAATATTGTTTGTATGCAGCCTTTTGCCTGTCTTCCGAATCATGTAACCGGAAAGGGCATGATGAAGGCAATGCGCAAGAGAAATCCGAGAGCCAACATTACGGCTATTGATTATGATCCGGGTGCCAGCGATGTGAATCAGCTGAATCGTATCAAACTGATGATGGCTACTGCATATCGAAACATGGAAAAAGCCCTTGAAAAAGGTGAGAAAATGGAACAGGTGCAGCTGGATAAAGCGGAGTAATAGAAGCGGCGGTTCCAAAGGGGAATATACTGTTGAAAAATAGCTGATTTTCGTGTATACTATATGCGTTAAAAATATACAAAGGAGGTGTCTTGATGGGAAGACACGGTACAATTGCAGGCAGGAAAGAGAAACAAGACTCAAAGAGGGCTGCAGTTTTTACGAAATACGCAAGGGCAATCACAGTTGCTGCAAAGAACGGTGGGGACCCAGAATATAATGTTGCATTAAAGCATGCCATTGACAAAGCTAAGGGCATCAATATGCCAAATGACAATATTAAACGGGCGATTAAGAAGGGAACCGGAGAACTGGCCGGGGAAACTTATGAAAACGGTCGCTTTGAAGGTTATGGAGCTGCCGGCGTAGCGGTAATCGTAGATGTTCTTACTGATAACAAGAACAGAACAACTGCTGCTATGAAGCACGCCTTTGATAAGTTCGGCGGTAACCTGGGAGCACCGGGATGTGTATCTTACATGTTTGATGAAAAAGGTGTAATCGTAATCGAGAAAACAGATGAGATTGATGAAGATGCGCTGATGGAAGCAGCTTTAGAAGCAGGTATGGATGATATGGTCACTTATGACGACTGTTTTGAAGTGCTTACAGCACCTGCAGATTTCAGCGATGTAAGCGAAGCTTTGAAGAATGCAGGATATGAATTTGTAGAAGCAGATATTGAATATCTTCCTTCTGTAGAAGCAACACCGACAGAAGAACATGATATCAAAAATCTGAAGAAAATGATCGAAATGCTGGAAGACAATGATGATGTACAGAAGGTTTATCATAATTGTACAGTTGATCTGGAAAGCTAAAACTAATACCTCCTTAGCAGATTCTCATATAATTTGTTAAGGAGGTTTTTTATGGTAAGAAGGAGACTGTGTGAAATGACCGCCAAGAATAAAAGAATTGCTGTACCGATATTTTTGTTCCTGTTTTTTTATGTTCTGCTTGCAGGATCTTGTACAGTATTTGCCAATGCAAGCACAGAAAAGGGGCAGCAGATGCCTAAGAGCAAGATGAGCCTGCAAGGGGACAAGTCATTTAAAAAAGAACTTTTAAAAAAGGATTCCGTTCAATTGGAAAGCAATGCGTTATTTGTCTCGCCTAAGGGTAAAAACACCAATAAAGGCAGCATTACAAAACCGCTTCGGACCATCCAGAAAGCGCTGGATCTTGTGCGGCCCGGTCAGACGATTTATGTAAGAAAGGGGACTTATTCTGCATTCAGCACCTTTAAGCGATCCTGGAGAAAGGCCCCGTCTTACCGGCAAAAGAAATAAAAGCGGCGCAATCCTGAAGCTTTCCGGTAAGTGCTATATTAAAATTCAGGGTCTTAATATTGGAATGTTTTCTGCACCTACTGCCCAGGGTATCCTTTTGAATGATTCTGAGCATCATGTAATCATAAAGAAGAATCGGATCCATCATCTTGTAACAACTAAGCCGGGAGAAAAGGAAACAGGTGAGGCGAACGCAGTCCTGTGTTATGGAGACGGGAGAAAGGAACAAACAGCAATCCATCATATTGCGATAGAAAACAATGCTGTTTATGAGAATGTAACGGGATGGTGTGAAGCTATCTCTATAGCAGGAAATGTGAAATATGTAAATGTAATCAATAATAAAGTATATGACAATACCAATATTGGTATTGATTTTTACGGAAATGCAGGCTATTGCAGCGTAAAATCTCTGGATCAGCCGAGATACTGTCTGGCGGCAGGAAATCATGTATACGGTTCTGTATGCCCCTATGCGGAATGTGCAGGGATTTATGCAGATGGTGCGAAAAATGTGATTTTGGAAAACAATACGGTTCATGACTGTATGTATGGTATTGAAATCGGTGCAGAAGAGCTGCAGCCTGCTTATCCGGCAACAAAAATTACAGTACGCAATAACCTTGTGTATAATAATTCTGCGGGCGGGATTCGCATTGGCGGATATGATGCTAAAAAAAGCTGATATGTAACCAATACAGAGATTTGTCACAATACAGTGGCAAATAATACAGACAGGAAACACGGATGGAATGGCGAAATTTCCTTTGCAAAATGTAATGGGATCCGCCTGAAAAATAATCTGATCTATAAAAAGTCCGGAAAATTCCCTTTAATTGGAGGAGATCTTTCCGGCAAATATGTCAAAAATATTGTTTTGCATCACAACGGATTTTACAGCAGTGCCGGTGCACAAAAAGTTTCATTTGAGTTTGCAGGCAGGTATCTGGAAGGAATCAAAAATCTGAATACATATACCGGACATCCTAATTTTTTTGGAAAACCGGTTTTTCATGGCAATTACAGTCTGAAAGGCGGCTCCTTCGGTATCAACCGGGGGATAAAACTTCCGGCGCAGTTATGCGGAACAATTGACTTGAAAAATCACTGCCGCACAGTGGGCAGACCTGATCTGGGCGCTTTTGAATATCAGAAATAAGAACTGAATTAATAGGATTAAAACAGGGAAGATACAGTAGGACAAAGTATCTTCCCTGTTTTAGTTTAATTTATCACGCCCTTTATTTCAATGAAATCGACCAATTATTACATTTTACGTGCATTTTATTACATGTTGAACGAAAAAACGACAAATACATATAGAATAAATTTTGGATGACCTTTAATTAAATTTTTTAAGGAGGAAGATAAAATGGTCAGAAACAAAACATCTATTTTAAGGTACATCAGTTTTATTATGATTATGTGCATAGCAGCACTTGGGTTTAGTACAGTTGAATCTAAAGCCCTCAGTCATTCGGAGATCAACTCTCTTGTCATTAAGACATTATACAATGGGCAGGGCGGCAAAATGACTTGTGACTTTGACGGATACAAGAATACAAAAGGCCGCCATGAAGGGGTGGATTATAAATTAAAGGAAGGCAAGAATGTACATTCCATCATTTCCGGGAAAGTAATTCGTGTTACGAATACTTCCAGCAATTCCAAACTTTCCACCCTTGCCATCTATGACGCATCTAATGACAAAACAGTTATTTATCTTCATACTAAGAACATTTGTGTGAAGAACGGACAAAATGTTAAAAAAGGACAGAAGGTTGCACAGGAAGGAAACCGTGCTGCAGGATCAGCTCATACCCATATAGAGGTTCGCGAAGGGAAAACACCTTCTGCCGCAAAATCTGTTAATGACTACAATTTGGAGAATCAATCTCCCTACTCCTATTTTGAAAAAGTGCTGAAGGGAGGAGGTTCTGTACCATCAAATTCAAGTAAAAAGTATTTGTCTCATAATGAGTTTAAGCCAATCACGACTTATACAAAAACAACTTCACAAAGGGTAAATACCTATAAGGATAAAAATTTAAAACATTATTCCGGACAAATTTTTGTAAACGATCAATGCAAAATATTGGAATTTTATTCCAATAACAGCTGCAAAGTTTCTTATCCTGTATCAAAAGGATATAAAACTGCATATACATCCCTTTACCGCTTCTTTGACTATAATACGATAACTCGTGTTTATTTGAAGTCAAATACAGCTGTGTATGAAAAGAGTGACATGAAAAAGAAGATTGGAACTTCCTATGCAAGTGATACCGTTTATATGGTAGGAACTTCTAAAACTAAAAATGTAAAAATTGTGTATAACATTTCCGGAGGTTATAAAGCCGGTTGGATCAGCTCATCAAAGATTAAATAATATATTTTCCGACCATCTTTCGATTTGGAAAGGTGGTCGGAAAAGAAATGCAATCCAGAAAGGAACTGTTCTATGAATACTTCTGAAACCCGGCATAAATACAGAAAACAGATGTTGGCGGGAGCTATCTTGTTCGCCATACTGCTCACTTGTATTGCAGTTTTTTTTGTATATAAACACAGTAAAATATCAAGCGAATATCAGGAGCAGCTGACAGCGGCATCCAAATATATGCAGGAACTGAATTACAAAAAAGCCGAAGATGCCTTTCTAAAAGCGATTAAAATCAAGCCGAACAAGGAAAAGGCTTATTTGCAGTTAAGCAGCTTATATGAAAAACAAGGCGCATATAAAAAGGCCGCTGATATTTTCCAAAAAGGTGCAGGAAAAAGCCCGAGCCAGATTTTCAAAACAGCGCAGACAGAGCTAAAAAATACAGCCCGGGCAGGTGAATACAAAGATTCTTTCGTAAAACAGGAGCTTATTCCGCAGTTTGGCAAGTCAGAAAAGTATTACATCTATGATAATTGGGACAGCGATGATTGCTACGGATGGGCAGATACACCGGGCATTATCAGCACATATTTGTGTAATCTAAACGATGACATCTCAAAAGAACTTGCAGTACTTTATTCCAAAAGAGCTGACTCAAACTCCTTCTCCCATCTTTGCAAAGATGAGATTGTAAACGGGTTGTTTCTAGCTGTTTATTCTCTGGAAGAAAACCGTTTTGTCTTCAGAGATGAAATTCTGCTCACGGCACCTTTTGACGGAGGAGTTTCCGACATTAAGGTGACTGCAGCAGATGCAGACGGACATCAAGTGCTTATATATGAAAAGCGGGATAGTTCCATTGCGCAGGAAGTCCGTGAGTTTGCAGTATTTGAATGTACTGATGAAGGAAAATTTCAGTCAAAAATGAACATAATTGATTATGGATTTCAGGGGAGGGCATGGCTGTATGCGCTTACAGGCGATCAATTGAAGGATATGGTACTGAGAACTGATAATTCGATAGATTTATCAATACTTACATGTCTTTACAAAGAAGAGCCTGCAGCCTCTGCAGAAGGCAGCTATGACAGCTATGGCGAAGCAATCCGATCTGAATTTCAAAAAATAGGCATATCAGTTCTTACAGAAGGAGCCTATGAAAATTTCCGGCTGAGATTTACAGCCCCTAATGTATTCAACCTGGCACATATCCGGACAAAAATTAACTTTCAAACAGATTCAGATTTCTATATTCTTACTGCAGAGATTCTGGATAACACAAACTATACCTCAGAAAAGCAGGAAAATAATAAGGATGAGTCTTCCGGCAACCGATCCTATTATGACCTTTGCAAAGAATATGAAAATAAGTTTGGGGTGGCAGGTGCACAGCAGTGGGAGGGATCTGACATATATGATCTAACTGGTCTATGTGTTGTAAAACTGCTGGACTTTAACGGAGACGGAAAAGAGGAACTGCTGCTTGGATATAAGCAGAATTCTGCAGAAATGACCCGGTATGCTTACGAAGTCTGGGGAATTGCAGATGGTCAATTAAAACATATACTGACACCGACAGGTCCAGCCCACAGCAATGGAGATGCTGTCTGGATTCAAACTACAGAAAAAGACGGAATCCTGTACCTGTATGGAACACCCTTGGAACAAGAAGACAAGATGGTTGAAGAGTACTTATATTATGAAGAAGAACGATTCACTCCTAAATACAGGATCGAATCCGAGTATGATTCTTCTGAAGTCATCATTAATGGACAGGAAGCAACAACAGAAGAATGGAATCAATTAGCAGATAGTTTTGGCTGGTTCTTTAATCCGGATAACCGCTATATCAATGAAGAGAACCGAAAAATCAAGATACCAGTGGCATATCTGGAAAGTACCAACAAAGAGCAGATATTGCAGGAAACGAAAATTACAATGGAAGAACTGGAAAGGAAGCAAAAGTGAGTAAACAGAGACAAAAGATCCTGGCAGGCATGATCTTGTCAGCAGTCATCATCGCTTGTGCAGTAGGTTTTCTTCTTTATCAAAATCATCAGAAGCAGGCCGTATACCAGGGAAAATTAAAGATGGCAGATAAATACCTGCAGGCACTGGATTACAAAAAAGCCGAAGCCGTCTATCTGGAAGCCATTAACATACAGCCGAAAGAAGAAAAAGCCTATACTAAGCTGGCAGATGCTTACGTCAAACAGGGTGAGTATAAAAAGGCAGGCAAAATGTTAGAAAAAGGGAAAAAACAAACAGGAAGCAATGTTTTTGATCGAGAAATCGAAAAGCTTGCCCAAAAGGCAGAAGCCGGCGGAGCTGCCGCACAATACAAGCCTTATTATGACCTGTGCATGGAATACCGGGACAAATATGGAGAAGGGGGGTATAAAACAAATGAGGATTCAACCGAATCCTATAGTGTGGTAAATTTAACCGGTCTGTGTGTAGTCCGGCTTATAGACTTTAACCGGGAGGGAACGAAGGAACTGCTTTTGGGATACAGAAAAGAAGCAGACGAATCTTCTTACAATCCCTATGTTTATGAAGTCTGGAGCTTAAAGGATGGACAGGCTGTAAATGTACTGCCTGCTACAGAAGCCTCTCACGGACAGGATGTAGGAAGCTGGATCGAAATCGCCTCAAAGGAAGAAATCCCCTATCTTGTTGTAGATCATGCTGCAGACATGGCGAGTTATATAAAATATGAAAATGGAAAGTTTACCACAGCCTATAGCTATGAAATGGTTTTCCCCCAATCCGGAGATGATTTTTTGTATCTTGTTAACGGAGAATCTTTTACATCCTATGAAGAAGCTATGGCAGTAATGGAAGAAGAATTTCCTGAAAGAGCAGAGTTTGAGTCAAACTTCTCCGGTTTCACATACGAGACGGGAACGGATGCATTCCGTATTCATTTCTATTACATTCCTGCGGCATATGCAGAAGCAGTGCTGGAAGATACTGCACAAACGCTGGAAGAACTGCAGAAAACAGACCTATAATAAATTTTCTATCTGAGAAAAAGTGAAAGGCTCTATGAAATTATGAAGTGTAAAAACTGTGGAACAGATAACAAAAGTCAGGCAGAATACTGTAAGCAATGCGGCATGCCCCTTAAGAAAGAAGGCAGGTTTCGGGAAGTAAAGCAAAAGCGTATTGCCGCTGCAGCTGTCTTATTCCTTGTCATTCTTTGCGCACTAAGTGTCACACTGTATTTAAATCATGTGAAAGAAGTGGAATATAATGGCGTGCTGCAAACAGCAGATAAATATTTACAAAAACTGGATTATGACAGAGCAGAAGATACCTTTCTAAAAGCGATTAAAATCAAGCCGAAAAAAGAAGAGGCTTATTTAAAACTATCCGATGTGTATATCAGACAGGGTGAATATGATAAGGCCGTGAAAATTCTGGAGAAAGGCAGCAAGAAAAGTAAAAGCCATCAGGTCGAAAAGAAACTGGAGACTGCCCAGCTTGGAGACCAACTTGATTTTTATGAACCGGTGCTGGAGCAGTATCAGGATTTAATGCAAAAGGAATTCTATAAGGATATGGATCCCGGAGAAACACCGGATGGAGAAGAACTGGGAGAATACATTAATTTTGAACTGTTCTTAAGCGGACAAAGGGAATCAGATACCGGCATTTACTATGCGCTGAGCGATATTGACGGAAACGGAAAAGCTGAACTTGTTATCGGTACAAACAGTGGCAGTGAATTTCATGCATATGACCTCTTTGTACAGCGTGACGGCAAGCCTGCACGATTTTTAGGTGAGGACAAGTTCGGATACAGGAGTAACTTTAAGGTTTATGAAAATGGCATTTTTGAAGCCTGTTACACAGGAAGCGCAATCGATCATGTCTATGAATATTATAAGTTCGGTAAGGATGGATGTACACCTGAACTGGAAGAAACGATTGCTGCCTTTTCTGATTATGAGGATTCTTATGATGAGCCGAAGGTTCGTTATTATCATGACAGTCAGTGCAAAAATGAAATCCCCGAAAAAGAGTTCCAGTCCATTTATGACAGATGCGCTTCTTGTGAGGAAATAGATCTGCAGTGGGCACTGCTGCAGGAAGGGGAAAGTGCTGATGAAGAAGCTATAGATATGAATTCAGATTCAGAGCAGACAGCCTCATCGCAGGAAGAAGCATACCAGAACCTCTGTGTGGAATATACGCAAAAATATGGGGAAGGAAGCATCCATACGGATACAGAAACCGTCACCGGAGATACTGCAGAAATTTATTCCCTTGATGG
>CAUWJW010000097.1:0-8978 GCA_963558985.1 uncultured Clostridia bacterium
TTTTCCTGCATGGCGTCCATGTTAGTCTGCAGGGTTTCAAATTTTTCCTGCATGGCGTCCATGTTAGTCTGCAGGGTTTCAAATTTTTCCTGCATGGTATCCATGTTAGTCTGTAAGGTTTCAACCTTTTCCTGTAAGGCGGTCATACCGGCCTGTAAAGCTGCTGCATTTTCTTCTAAAGAAGTGAGCCGCTTGTCGATGGAGTCGACTTTTACTTCTAAAGAAGTGAGTCGCTTGTCGATGGAGTCGACTTTTACTTCCAAAGAAGTGAGCCGTTTGTCGATAGAGTCGACTTTTACTTCTAAAGAAGTGAGCCGCTTGTCGATGGAGTCGACTTTTACCTCCAAAGAAGTGAGCCGCTTGTCAATGGAGTCGACTTTTTCATTTAGTGGCTGCAGCTTTTTATCCACTGCATTTTCTACGATTTCCGCAATCATCTCTAAATCCCTTTTTTCTAACATTTTATTCCCCTCCTTTTAATTTTTCTGGTGCGGAAGATTAGTATATATATATTATATAGAGGAACGCTGCGGGAGACAAGTGAAGAAATTATGAAAATTTTTACAGTAAAAAAATAGAAAACATAAATTGGCAGAAAAAAAGCCCGGAAATATTGTATTTCTCAGGCTTCTGGTATCCCGTAGGGGAGTCGAACCCCTGTTGCCGCCGTGAGAGGGCGGCGTCTTGACCACTTGACCAACGGGACATATTTGTTTTACAATTTCTATTATAGCTTTTGGAAGAAAGTTTGTCCAGAAGTTTTCAGAAAAAAGGAGGCTTTTCCATGGAAAAGAAAATGATACATAGTGAAAGAAAAAAGACGATTGCAGCAGATGTGGGGCTGATTTTTGTGGCGCTTTTCTGGGGAGGCGGGTTTGTAGCAGGGAAATTTGCGCTGGAGGGATTTTCGCCGCTGATGCTCAATGCGTACCGCTATATTGGAGCGGCGGCTGTTATGGCACTGTTTTCTTTTCGAAAGCTGAGATATATTACAAAGAAGATGGTTGTGTGCGGGAGTATAATCGGATTTCTGATGTTTTTGGGAAATGCGCTGCAAACGATAGGATTGCAGTATACAACACCGGGGAAGCAAAGTTTTATTATTTCCCTTTATACAGTTCTGGTGCCGCTGCTTTCCTGGTGCATACTCAAAGTAAAGCCTTCGAAAAAAATTATAGCAGCAGCTTTTTTGGGGCTTGCCGGAATTGCACTTCTTACCTTGCGCAGCGATTTCACTGTAGGTCTAGGGGACTTTCTCACCTTCCTGTTTGCGGTTACCTTTTCTCTGCAGGTGGTGCTGATTGGGATCTTTATGAAGGAAATGGATCCGATGCTGTTTTCCTTTTTGGAGATTGCAGCGGCAGCCCTGTTTTCTGCAGCAGCGGCTCTGTTTTTTGATTCTCCGCAAAGCCTACTGGAAGTGGGAGCTGTACCGCTGGCGGGTCTGATTTACCTGATTACCTTTAATACTTCTTTTGCGTTTTCCTTGCAGAATGTATGTCAGAGGCTGGCGCCGCCCAATCATACGGCGATTCTGCTTTCCACAGAGACGGTATTTGGAACGATTTTTGCAATTACTCTGGCAGGCGAAGTTTTTAGGGGGCGGATGATTTGGGGATGCATCCTTATGTTTGCAGCAATTGTTACGGCGGAATTTCCGGAGAGGAAAAAGAAATCCGCCTAATCTGTCAGTTTTCTTACGGCAGCATAAAGTGCCTGTTTTTCATTTTGCAGGGAACCTTCTATAACCTGCTCAAGAAGCATGTGCAGGATTCGTCCGATCTGCGGACCCTGCGGAATGCCTAAAGCCAGAAGATCTGTTCCGTTAAGCGCCAGATGCCGGAGGGAGAAGCATTGCCGCGCCTGCAGGACATCCTCTGCCTTTTGAGAGAATGCCTGTATGTTTTTCACGCGCTGTGCGGTAAAAATCGGGTTCTGGCTTTTTACATCCGCCAGCTCCAGTTCGATGAGGAGGCGGAGGGTCTCTTCTCCAAGACGGCATAAAAGCCTGCGGGCGTGTTTTTCTGTGGGCTGAAATACAATATTGTGGCTGCGGATCACTTCTTTGACCCGGGAAATCGTGCGGCTGTCATATTTGAGGCGGGTCATAATGCGTTCGGACAGCTCGGCACTGAGGGATTCATGGTTATAAAAGTGTCCGCATCCGTCAGAATCTACGGTCATAGTACCCGGTTTTCCAATATCGTGAAAAAGTGCGCAAAGGCGCAGGAGGGGTGTGCGGCTGATCTGGGAAACTGCTCGGGCGGTATGCTCCCAGACTGTATAGATGTGGTGGCGGTTCTGCTGATCCAAATGGAACATGGGGCGAAGTTCCGGAATGAAGCAGGCCAGGATTTCACCATGGTCACGCAGCGTTTTTTCAACAGCCGCACCGCACAAAAGCTTATCCAGTTCAGTGCGAAGCCGCTCTGCTGATACCTTTTGGAGAAGCGTGCAGCAGGAATACAGGGCGGTCTGCGTCTCTTTTTCTAATGAAAAGCCCAGTTGAGAGACGAAACGAATCCCGCGCATGATTCGCAGTCCATCTTCATGGAATCTGTTTTCCGGTGTTCCTACACAGCGCAGGATGCCCCGTTTCAGATCTTTTTTTCCATGAAAGGGGTCGATTATACCGAGGCGGGGATGATAGGCCATTGCGTTGATTGTAAAGTCCCTCCGGCTCAGATCATCTTGAAGTTGTGCAGTAAAGCACACATGGTCGGGACGGCGCCCGTCGGAATAATTGCCGTCAATGCGGTAAGTTGTGACTTCGAAGGGGAGATGATCGATAAGCAGAGTGACGGTTCCGTGCTGAATACCGGTTTCGATAACGGGAATTTCCTGAAAACATGATTTTGTTTCATGAGGAAGGGCGTTTGTGCAGATATCCCAGTCTGACGGTTCTGCGCCCAAGAGACTGTCACGGACGCACCCGCCTACGGCAAAGGCTTCATATCCGCAGGAACTCAGCTTTTCCAGAATCCGCAGGACTTGCGGGGGAAGTTTGATTTTTTCACGCATTGCTGTAGTTGTACTCCTTTCTGATGGGGCTTCTTATTTCTTTCTATTTTAACACAAAAAAGGTATAATAAAGAGACTTTCTGAAAGGAGCGAAATATGAGTAATTTGTCGACAATGGATTTTTTGCTGAAACATGCAGCAGCGGATCCGGTATCGTTTCATATGCCGGGGCATAAGGGAAGCGCCCTTTACCGCAGATTTGGCTATGGAGAATTTTTGGATCGGTTTATGGATTGTGATGTGACGGAGATTCCGGGCGCAGATAATCTGTTTCAGACTGAGGGGATTCTCAGGGAGACGCAGGAACGGTACAAAAGGCTGTATGATGCGGAGCGTTCTTATATGCTGATTAACGGAACTAGCGGCGGTATTCTTGCGGCTGTGCTTGCCTGTGTGGAAGAAAACGGGACTCTGGTTATGGCGAGGAACTGCCATAAATCTGTGTTTAATGCAATGACGCTTGGAAATATCCGGCCTGCGTACATGTATCCGGACATGGTAGAGGAGTACGGCGTGCTGGGAGAAATCAGTGTCAGGGAGGCGGAGCGTGTGATGGATGAAAACCCGCAGGCATCTGCAGTGATTCTGCCCAGTCCGAACTATTACGGAATCTGCAGTGATATTGAAGCAATTGCTGAGGCAGCTCACCGGCGAGACAAGATTCTCATTGTGGATCAGGCGCACGGGGCCCATCTGAAATGGCTGAGCAGGAAGGAAAACGGCGGAATGGGTCCAAAGAGCGCAGAGGAGCAGGGGGCTGATATTGTAATCAACAGCATCCATAAGACACTGGGATCTTTTACCCAGAGTGCAGTACTGAACTTAAATTCCGGCAGAATCAATCGTGATATTTTAGAAGATAAACTGCAGGCAGTGCAGAGCACCAGTCCATCTTATTTGCTGATGTGCTCGCTGGATATCAGTGCAGACCTACTTGAACGCCATGGAGACGAACTGATGCGGGACTGGAATGCAAATCTGACTTATTTTTATGAAGAAGCTGCAAAGATTCCGAATATCCGCCTGATGGAAAATGCCGAAGCATTAGATCGCAGTAAGATTAATATTGATACATCTTCTCTTGGGATTACGGCTGCAGAATTGGAGAAACGGCTGATGGACAGAGGGATTTTTTCCGAACTGACGACAGGAAACCTTCTGATGCTCATGACCGGAATCGGAAATCAGAGGCGTGATTTTGACCGTTTGCTTGAGGCACTGGAGAAAATCGGAAAAGCATCTGCCGGATGCAGGCCGGAGAAGGGAGCACAAAACGGAGGCAGGATGCCGCAGAAAACGGAAATTTTTCCAGTACCGAAGAAAAAACAGCGGGTAAAGCTGCAGGATGCGGCAGGGCTTATTTGTGCGTCATCCATTATTCCTTATCCGCCGGGGATTCCTCTGATCTGCCCCGGAGAAAAATTTACGCAAGAAGATCTGGCCTATGTTCAGAGCCTTCGTCAGACAGGAGAAAAGGTAATCGGTATCAATGAAGAAGGAGAGGTTCTTGCGGGGATATAAAAAAGCGTTAGTTTGAAGATTTTCGGGGTATAATGGAAATAGAATATTAATAACAGCGGAAAGAAAGGAAGGAAAATCATGAAATTAAGTGCAAGAAACCAGTTAAAAGGTAAAGTAGTGGAAATCCAGGAAGGCGCAGTAAACGGAATCGTTATTTTAGATATCGGCGGAGGCAATAAGGTCAGCGCTACCATTTCCATGGGGGCGATTAAGGAACTTGGTCTGGAAGTGGGAAAAGATGCATATGCAGTAATCAAGTCCACTTCTGTTATGGTTGGAGTTGAATAGAAATAAAGACGAAAGGCAGAAGAAGGAAGTGCATTTTGGTGTACTTCCTTTTTTTCTTAATCTATAGTAAAATAGAAAAATAGGAGGTAAAGAGGATGAAATTTAACTTTATAACAATACATGTAAGCGATTTAGAAAGATCCATTGCATTTTACCGGGATGTGACAGGAATGAAGCTTGCCCGCAGATTTCCGGCAGGTCCGGGTATGGAAATTGCGTTTATGGCAGACGGACCGGCAGAAATCGAACTGATCTGCGATAAGGGGGCAGAGCCGCCGGTCTATGGAGAATGGCCGTCTCTGGGGATTGCTGCAGAAAACCTGGACGAGGAAATGGAAAAAATGAAGAAGCTGGGAGTGGAAATCATCAGCGGACCTTTTCAACCGAACCCGAACACCCGCTTTTTCTTTATCCATGATCCGGATGGGGTGAACCTGGAAATCATTGAACAGAAATAAAGGAGCGCAAATGAAACTGATTATTACAGCGGGAGGAACCAGTGAGCGTATCGATGATGTGCGATCTATCACCAATACTTCTACAGGAAGGCTGGGACATGCTATCGGAACGCATTTGCTGGAGCATTACGGGCAGGAACTGGATGCACTTTATTATCTTCACGGGCTGCGGGCTCAGCCGGTGACAGGCAGCAAAGTAACTGCAGTCCCTGTTGAAGGAGTCCGGGACTTGGAACAGGAGCTTTGCCGGATTCTAAAAGAAGAAAAAATCGATGCCGTGATTCATGCTATGGCGGTCAGTGATTATATGGTGAAGGAAGTAACGACTCTGGAAAGAATCAGACAGGGAGAAACGGCCGGTCTGGAAGGCAATAAGATCAGCTCCAATATTGATGATCTTACGATTGTTATGCAAAGGTCTCCAAAAGTAATCGGCCATATTAAGAAATGGTCGCCGGAAACAACACTTGTGGGTTTCAAGCTTCTCAGTCACGTTCCTCATGAAGAACTGATTGAAGTGGGGCACAGCCTGCTGAAAAAGAACGGCTGCAGTTTTGTTCTTGCTAATGATCTGGAAGAGATCGGAGCAGGACGGCACAAGGGGTATCTGATCCATGCGGATAAAACTTACGATACGATGGAAACCAATGAAGAGATTGCAGCAATGATTGCAAAACGCATCTGGGAGGAGCGGAAATGAACGTATTATTAGGAGTGACAGGCAGCATTGCTGCGTACAAGGCGGCAGAGATTACAAGCAGACTGACAAAACAGGGGCATAATGTGGACGTGATTCTGACGGAAAGCGGAAGCAGGTTTATCACACCGCTTACGCTGCAGACACTGAGTAAAAATAAGGTGTATATGGATATGTTTGAAGAGATTGTCCCCAGTGAGGTGAAACACATCTCTCTGGCAAAAAAAGCTGATCTGCTGCTCATTGCTCCTGCTACTGCAAATATCATCGGAAAAATCGCAGTTGGTATTGCAGACGATTTTTTATCCACGGTTGTAATGGCTGCTGCAGGGCAGGCTCCCATCTATATTGCACCGGCAATGAATACAAATATGTATGAGAATCCCATTGTGCAGGAAAACATCCAAAAACTTACAGACCGAGGCTATCGCTTTATTGAACCCAAAGCCAGCCTTCTGGCCTGCGGAGACCTGGGGAAAGGGGCGCTTGCAGATGTGGAGGAAATTGTTGCTGTTGTGACGAAAGCATTGAAATAGGCAGGAATTTTTGATAAAATGAACTGATTTAAAGAGATAAAGGAGAGACACATGATACATTATCAGAGTACAAGAGGAAGCAAATATATAAAAACCTCTTCCCAGGCTATTATCCAGGGGATTGCTGAGGACAAGGGCCTTTACGTTCCGAATGAGATTCCTGCACTGCCCTTTAAAGTGGAGGATATGGTAGGAAAGCCTTATCAGGAAATCGCTTTTCACGTATTAAAAGCTTTTTTTGAAGACTATACAGATGAAGAAATCAAAGCCTGTGTTGACGGTGCCTATGATTCTAAATTTGAAGAAGAAGAAATCGTACCGGTAGTCAAAGCGGGAGATGCCTTTTTCTTAGAGCTTTACCACGGAAAAACCGCAGCATTTAAAGATATGGCGCTTTCGATCCTGCCTTACCTGCTTACAACTGCTATGAAAAAGGAAAAGGAAGATCGGAAAATCTGCATCCTGACAGCAACCTCTGGCGATACGGGAAAGGCTGCACTTGAAGGATTTGCTGATGTGGAAGGAACGGAAATCGTTGTATTTTACCCGAACAAAGGAGTCAGCCAGGTGCAGGAGCGGCAGATGGTGACCCAGGAGGGCGAGAACACCCATGTGTTTGCCATAAACGGAAACTTTGACGATGCGCAGACCGGTGTGAAAAAGATTTTCAACGACAGTGCATTTGCGAAAAAGCTGGAAGGTATCAACTGCAAGCTGTCTTCTGCCAATTCCATTAATATTGGAAGACTGGTCCCTCAGGTGGCGTATTATGTTTACGGGTATATCAAACTGGTGGAACGGGGTGAAATTCAAAACGGCGATAAGATTAACATCGTAGTTCCGACCGGAAACTTCGGAAATATTCTGGCTGCCTACTATGCAGGAAAGATGGGAATTCCGGTGAAAAAGTTCATTTGTGCGTCCAATGAAAACAAGGTACTTACAGATTTTATCAATACCGGTACCTATAATACAAACAGGGAATTTTTCCTGACAAACTCTCCTTCTATGGATATTCTTATTTCCAGCAACCTGGAAAGACTGCTGTATCACCTCAGCGGCCAGGATGGAGAAGAAATCAGAGGCCTGATGGAAAGTCTGGAAAAAGATAAAAAGTATACAGTAAGTCCCAAAATTAATTATGCGCTGGATGATTTTTATGGCGGCTATGCAGATGTGGAGCGTACGAACGAAACGATCGGAAGAATGTATAAGAAGCACGGTTATCTGATGGATACCCATACAGCAGTGGCATATCGTGTTTATGAGGATTATATTGCATATACGGGAGATAAAACACCGACCCTTCTGGCTTCTACGGCGAGCGCCTACAAGTTTGCCGACAGTGTGGCAGAATCCATTGGGCTGGAAAAAGGTGAGAACGGATTTGAATCGGTGAAAAAACTGTATGAGGAAACGAAGGTGCGTGTTCCTGCAGGTCTTTTGGGATTAGAAGAAAAGGAAATTCGTCATAAGGGCGTTCTCTCTGTGGATGAGATGCCGGAAGCTGTCTATGACTGTTTGAAATAGAAATGCATGAGCAGGGGAGCAGACTTGATCTGATTTTCCTGCTCTTTTACTTGGTGAGCAAATGCCGGTATGCGCTGTGGGCAGTGAATGTTAAATGCAGGTAAAATGCAGGTAAAATCTGTGCTGCAAAGGTTTAATAACTGCCGGATTCTGTTATAATGAAGTGGAAAGAGAGGTGAAAGATATGAAAGTGATAATGGAAAAGCAGAAGCGGATTGCACTGATTGCCCATGATCATTTAAAGGATGATCTTGTGCGGTGGTGTGTTGCAAACAAAGATGAACTGAAGAAGCATTTTTTATCGGGAACAGGAACAACTTCCAGGCTGATTGCAGAGGCGACAGGCCTGCCGGTGCGTGCCTATAAGAGCGGACCTCTTGGGGGAGACCAGCAGGTGGGAGCAAGGATTGCAGAGGGAGAAATCGATATGATGATTTTTTTCTGGGATCCTTTGGAAGCGCAGCCTCATGATCCGGATATTAAGGCTTTGCTGCGAATTGCAGTTGTGTATGACATTCCGGTGGCCAGCAATCGGGCAACAGCTGATTTTCTTATGAATTCCAAGTTTATGAATGGAGAATACAGTCACGAACTGCAGGATTTCCACCAGCTGACAGAGAAGCGCGCAGAGTCGATGAAAAAAGAGTTTTCGTAAATTTTTTGGAAAAAGAAAAAATATGCTTGCAATGAATCGGATTTTGTGGTAAATTAATAAATGCGCTAAGCGTTTTAGGGAATGCTTAGGGTAGCTATGGAGGATTGACCGAGTGGCTAAGGAGCTCGCCTGGAAAGCGAGTAAGGCGTAACAGCCCCGTGGGTTCGAGTCCCATGTCCTCCGCCAAATGGACCGGAAGTGAGAAATCACTTCCGGTTTTGTTGTATGACGGGCAAGCCGTCAGTCTGTGGTGAAAGTCCACACAGGGGCGT
>CAUWJW010000098.1:0-8976 GCA_963558985.1 uncultured Clostridia bacterium
ATGCCTGATTAAGAGCCTCTTATCATTTAAACATCGATTCCCGCTATGGATTACGAGAGTTTCTATGCCTCTTCTCTTTTGTACGTAATCAAAGCTTCTGCAATTTCATTGGCTGCAATGGATACCGGTTTTTCCACATCCACTTCTGTCAGCTTCGGTTTGCCCTCAATAATATCTCTGGCTCTTTTGGCCGCCAGGATCACCAGGGTGTACCGGCTGTCTGCTCTTTTTCTTATCTCATTGATGGATGGATATAACATTTAGACTTCCTCCTTATACCGTTCTATAATTTTGTATACATCTTCTGAAACCCGAGAGTGCTCTGCCATAATGATGGCGCTCACACGTTCTACTGCTTCTTCCAGTTCTCCGTTGATCACACAGTAATCATACTTATCGATATAGGAAATTTCCGAAAGTGCCTGACCCAGTCTGCGTTTCATTGATTCTTCCGTCTCAGAGCCTCGTCCTGTAATGCGTTTACGCAGTTCTGCCATAGACGGCGGAAGAATAAAAATAAACACAGCTTCCGGATAGACTTCCTTAATCTGCAGTGCCCCCTGAATATCAATCTCCAGCACTACATCAATTCCTTCATTCATCAGATCCATGACTTCCATTTTAGGTGTTCCGTAAAAGTTACCGTAAACTTCCGCATATTCTAAAAATCCTCTTTCCTCTATGATTTTTAAAAATTCTTCATGGCTGACAAAATAATAGTTGATTCCATGCTCTTCGCCCGCTCTGGGTTCTCTTGTTGTCATGGAAACAGAAAGTTTGATCTTTTCATTATCCAATATTTCTTTGCAAATGGTTCCTTTTCCTGCACCTGACGGTCCGGAAATTACAAAAAGTCTTCCTGTATTCATCTGTTTCTCCTCACTAATTTGTGCAAGTACTAATTATAGCATGGGAAAAAAAATCGTTCAATATGATTTTTTTCCAAAAACTGTGCGCTTTACTCTCCTTATTCAATATTTTGAACCTGCTCTCGAATCTTCTCAATTTCACTTTTGATTTCAAGCATCAGGGCAGTTATTTCAATATCATTGGCTTTCGAGCCGATGGTATTTGCTTCTCTGTTCATTTCCTGCACAAGAAAATCCAGTTTTTTTCCTGTAGGCTGATTGCTCTTCTCTATAATGTCTTTCAGTTGAATCATGTGGCTGTCTAGACGCACAAGTTCTTCGGTAATGCTGCATTTATCGGCAAAAATAGCAGCTTCCAGCATAATTCGGTCTTCCGGAACCGCTACGCTGCTTCCAATCAGTTCACTGATCCGTTCCTGCAGTTTTTCTGCGTATGCTACTGTCACCTGCGGAGAACGGGCTTCTATTTTCTTCACAAAATCCCGAATCAGGCTTCCTCTCATCAGGATATCTTCAGACAGCTTAGCACCTTCCTTCTCCCGCATACTGTCCAGATTCTGCACTGCCTGCTCTAATGGAATCTGTATCGCTCTGCAGATTTCCTCTTCATCCTCTACATCTGGTACTGCCTTCATAACATCAGGCAAGGCTGCCAAAAATTGCAGGGTAATATCTCCATTCAGCGAAAAAGTCTGCTGCAGTTCATTGAGGTTCTCTATGTACTGCTTTGCCACCATTGTGTTCAGCCTGACTGTTACATCGTCTTCTGTAAGATTCTCCACAATAATGGAGACATCTACTTTTCCTCTGCTTACCGTCTTCTTGACTGTACTCTTTATTTTCTCTTCTGCAAAAGAATACCGTCTGGGCATTTTGACGCTGATATCCCCATACCGGTGATTTACCGATTTAATCTCTACTGCAATATTTCTTTTGCCGTCCGAGTGTTCGCTCCTTCCGAAGCCTGTCATACTTTTTATCATCCAGTTTCTCTCCTCAATTCCAGCGATTTATGGTATTATATTTATTATACTACATTTTAGAAAGATTGAGGTAATAAATTATGGCTTTTGACGGAATTGTCACCAATGCAGTCGCCCGCCAGCTGAGAGATACCCTGCTTTTAGGAAAAATAGAGAAGGTCTACCAGCCTGAGCCGGATGAACTGGTCTTTCATATACATACAAAAAAGGGCAACCACAAGCTCTATGCTTCTTCCGGAAGCAATCACGCCCGTATGCATCTTATTACAGAAAATCTTCCAAACCCGCCTGTTCCCCTTGCCTTTTGCATGCTGCTGCGCAAGCACCTGCAGGGAGGCCGTATCATTGAAATTGCACAGAAAGGTTCGGAGCGTATTTTGGAGATTACACTGGAAACCATCGATGAATTGGGTTTTTCAGCAAATAAAAAACTGATTTTTGAAATCATGGGCAAACACAGCAATATTATTCTGGTGGATCTCACCACCGGGAAAATCATGGACAGCATTAAACGTATATCTATTGATGTAAACAGGGTGCGTCAGATTCTGCCGGGAAAGCGCTATGAATACCCGCCTGCCCAGGATAAAATCCCATTCCTGATGCTTTCCGAAAAGCAAGCCGGTCTTTTAAGCCGGGACCCCAAGTCCATTCTTGCTGCTGTAGGCGGGATTTCTCCTGCTGCTGCACAGGTTCTTGCGGAAAGCAGCAATCCTTATGAAAAGCTTCAGGAAATCCGGACTGCTCTTGCTTCAGGAAACATCACTCCTACAGTTTATTTAAAAGAAGACGGCAGTCCCGGCGACTTTCACGTTATCCCTTTAAACCGCTACCCCAAATCCATTTCTTTTGAGACTGTAAGCCAGATGCTGGATTACTATTTTACACATAGAGAATCTTCAAACCGTATCAGGCAAAAGTCTGCTGACCTGAAAAAAACACTGTCTGCTGTACGCAGCAAGCTGCTCCTGAAAAAACAGCGTCTTGAAGAAGATCTTATGAAAGCGGAAAACTCAGAGTCTTACCGGTTGTACGGCGAGCTGCTTACTGCCAATATCCATCTGGCAGTCCCCGGCGCCGACCGGGTCTGTGTAACAAATTATTATGACGGATCCCAAGTAGAAATCCCCCTGGATCCCAAATATACAGCTGCAAAAAATGCCCAGCAGTACTTCAAAAAATACGGAAAAGCAAAAACTGCGGTAAAAGAGAAAAAAATCCAAATCGAAGATACGGATCAAGATATTGCGTATTTAGAATCTGTGACAGCTTTTTTGGAGCAGGCTTCTACTGTAGAAGATGTAGATCGCATTCGTCAGGAACTGGCAGAAGCCGGTTTTGTAAAAAAACGAAAAACTGCAGGCCCAAAAAGAAAAGAAAAGGCACAGCCCTTCCAGTATACGACAGGAGATGGGTTTCGCATTCTTGCCGGTCACAACAACAAAGAAAACGATCTGCTTACGTTTAAAATGGCAGGTCCAAAGGATATTTGGTTTCATACCAAAGATATCCCCGGCTCTCATGTTATCGTTTTCACAGAAGGGCGGCAGCTGTCAGAAAGCGCTATCTTTGATGCAGCTGCCATCGCTGCTTATCACAGCAAAGGACGTTCTTCTGAAAACGTACCTGTAGATTACACGCAGGTGCGTTATGTGAAAAAACCGGCGGGCGCAAGGCCGGGCATGGTGATTTTTACCCATAACCGCACCGTTTATGTCACTCCTAAAGTTCCAAAATCCACTGAATCGTCCGCTCAATAACTTCATCTCCATTACTTTGTGCCCCGCCGTTATGTATCTCATGATAAAGACCGGGCCACTGAATATAATCGCAAGTTTCTGCGGCAGCTACCTTCCGGCTGCCGCTTATACTGCAAATCCTATCTTCCGTACCATGCATCAGAAGCAGCGGTTTTCCTTCTGCACCTTTATTGTCTGCAAGGGTTCCCTGCGCAAGTGCCGTGCCGATATCAAATCCTTCTGCGGCGCTCTGCAGGCTGATCCGCTTATGAACAAGAGGATCTTTCTCATAATCGCCGACTGCTCCGGGATTGCCCAGTTCCTTTGCCGATACACCAGATGATATTGTCAGCCGGGGAAAAATCTTTGATACAGCCTTTAAAAACGCATACTGATAAGAAGGCACCTTCCGAACCAGTTCTATCCATGGAGCAGATGCAATATAAGCAGCCGGAACATGGTTGCACCGCCCTCTTTTACGGTAATCTAAAAGGATATTTCCTCCCATGCTGTGACCATATAAAATCACTTGCTTCCCGGGATACATACTTTGCGCATAAGAAAGCAGCGCATCGATATCGCTGCGCACTTCTTCACGAGGCGCACAATGTCCCCGTTTTCCCGAGGACAGACCGTGGCCTCTCAGATCCATAGATAAAACAGCAAATCCTGCCTGCTGCATTTTTCCCGCCATCCGGTCATAGCGGCCTGCGTGTTCACCAATTCCATGAATGATACACACTACAAAGCCAGGCTCCTTTTTACCCCAGTGGTATCCCTGAATAAAAACACTCTGATCCGTCTCGTTTTTCAACGAAAAATTCTCATACATCTTAAATTCACCTCTATATGACATTAAACGCCTATTCTATTACATCAAATTACTTTTTTGTTAAATTTTAGAAATAACTATTGATTTATGTAAAATTATACCATATACTTAGTTTAACATAAAATACGGACTCATTATACGAAAAGGAGGTTTTTCAATGGACACAAAGAAAAAAGAACATCTTGCAGCCACAAATGAAGCTGCAGTGCCACACCCCTGCTCCTTGTGCGGGCACCTCTACAAAAACTTTGCCTTTAAGGGCGGCTACATCTGCGAGGATTGTCTGGAATCTATCAAAAGCAGTAAGGATGGGCAAGTCCCTGAAGAAGATGCTTAACAAAACAGGTGCACGACAAGGACAACCCTGCGCTCCTTTTAACGGCGCAGGGTTTTTCTTTTTCTGTATTTTTTTCTTTTTTCTCCTTCCAGTCTCTTTCTGGTTTTGGGTTTCATGACCGAATAACCAAACCTGCCTAAAGGCTCTTTTTTCAGTCCGAAATATTCTCCATGGCTGTAACAGATCAAACCTGCCTTTTCCAGACAGATTTTTCCCTTGTCATCAATCAGTTCCTTTGCGGCCTGCACATTGCGGATTTCTGCCACAAACATATGGTGGCTTCCGTATTCGTGCACTTCTTTTACTTCACACTCCAAATTCAGAGGTGATTCTTTGATGATAGGGCACTCCACTGTCTCTGCCTTACCTGCAGTCAGACCGCATTCCTGAAATTTATCCACATCTCTTCCTGATTTAACCCCGCAGTAATCTGCTGCAAAGGCCAGATTTTCAGTGCACAAATTGATGACAAACTGCCCGCTTTCTTTCAGAAGGGCAAAAGAATGTCTTTCTTTGCGGACCGAAATATAGGTCATGGGCGGATTGGAATTTACAATACCTGTCCATGCAATGGTGATAATATTCTTCTCTTTTCCACTTCCACAGGAAACCATCACTGCGGGTACCGGATTCAGCATGGCTCCCGGTTTAAAACTAACTCTTTCCATCATATCTTCTGTCTCAACTTTTCCAATACTCGTTCAAATTCTTCCGGAAGAGCACTTTCAAATTCCATGTACTTCCCGGTCTTCGGGTGTACAAACCCCAGAAGTCTTGCATGAAGCATCTGCCCTTCCGTCCCCAGGCTGCTGTTTTTCGGTCCGTAAAGCGGATCTCCCAGCAGGGGATGTCTAATATATGCCATATGGACACGGATCTGATGTGTTCTTCCTGTCTCCAGCCTTGCCTCAATATGCGTAAATCTTCCAAAACGCTCCAGTACTTTGTAATGGGTCACTGCTCTTTTGGAATTCATATCTGTAACAGCCCTCCGCATCCGGTTTTTGGGATCTCTTCCGAGAGGCGCATCAATGGTCCCTTCATCCTGCCTCAAATTATTGTAAACAATAGCATTATACGCTCTTGTAATGCTATGTTCTGCCAGCTGCTGTGCAAGGGAGGCGTGGGACGCATTATTTTTCGCAATCATTAAAAGTCCGCTGGTATCCTTATCAATTCGATGAACGATTCCCGGGCGGATAATTCCATTGATAGAAGACAGGCTGCTTCCACAATGATACATCACTGCATTTACCAGTGTGTTTTCATAATTTCCCGCTGCAGGGTGAACAACCATTCCCTTTGGTTTATTCACCACCAGCACGTCCTCATCCTCATATATGATATCCAGCGGAATATCCTGTGCTTTTACTTCCAGTTCTCTTGGCGGCGGAATCTGCACTGTAATGAGCTGTCCTTCTTGTGTCGGAAACTTCTTGCTGGTACATACCGCTCCATCAACACTTACTTTCCCCTCTTGTATCAGCTTCTGAAAAAAGCTTCTGGAAATGTGCGGCAGAGCCATAGAAAGAGATGCATCAATCCGTTTCCCTGCCTGCTGTTCATTTACTTTTACTTGATAAAACTTTTCTTCCATCATGTTATTTCTGAGCCGAAGCCTTTCTTCCATCAATAAAAATAATATAAATTACCAGAAGCGCGCAACCTGCACATACAAAAATATCGGCTATATTAAAAACAGGAAATACCCGAAAATCCAGGTAATCCACTACATAGCCGAAAAGCGCTCTGTCGATGACATTTCCCAATCCTCCGCCTGCAATAAAGGCCAGAGAAACTAAAAGTGCCGGATGCGCTGTATGCCGCTTCACAAAAATATACACCATTGCAGCCAGAATCAGCACCAGAGGAAGCAGAATCAGAAAGGTTCGGAATCCTTCCATCAAGCTGAAAGCAGCTCCCGTATTCCGGATATATGTGATATGAAAAAATTCCTCAAAAACAGGAATAGATTCATTCAGTCTCATATTAGCTGTCACTGCTTTTTTGACCGCCTGATCCAGTACAAGGATCACTGCAATAATCAGATAATAATACATCTAAAAATTACGGGGCATATTGCCCCGCCTCCTGTCTTTCTTCTTATTTTATATGAACCATCGTTTTTTTCATATCTTCTCTATTAAGAGATTTTTGCTGTTTTTTTGCCGGCGTTTCCGCTGTCTGTTTAGAGGTGCGCTTTGTTTCCGGCAAATCTTTTATATCTTTGATGTTCTGTTCAGAAAGCAAATCAGTCCCCAGTGTATCAAGCCGCTCCATCTCCGATTCCAAGAGCTGTTTGTACCGACTGCGAAATCCGATTAAACTGCTGTGCAGCATGCGGCTTTCTTCTTTCATACGCTCTGCGGATTCTCTGGCCTCCCGCTGAATCTGTTCTGCCTCCATTTCGGCATTTTTAATCAGAATCTGAGCCCGCTTTTCTGCACTTACAGAAATATCCCCCATTAATGCTTTTGCTGTTTCCAGCGTTTCCAGCACAGCTGTCTCTGATGTCTGATATTTTTCCAGATCTTCTTTCATCTGCTTCTTTTCTGCTTTAAGCTGACGGTTTTCTTCCAGCAAACGTTCCAGATCCAAAGTGATCCGGTCAAGAAACTCATTGACTTCTTCTTCTTTAAAGCCTTTCAGACTTCTTGAAAACTCTTTTTCCTGTATCTCCAGAGGAGAAATCATACTACACCTCCATTACTTCCATGGATTACTGTTTTTCTTATCTTTTTCAAAGCTGAATCCTTTGTGATCAACCCCTGCTGCAATGTCAACATTTTCAGGTGCAAAAACGAAAATATTATTGGCTACCTTCTGTACATTTCCATTCAGCGCATAAGTTGCACCGCTGAGAAAATCAAAAATCTTTCTTGCAGTATCAGACTCTATGCGTTCCAGGTTGATAATAATCGGTTTCTTGCTTTTAAGGCTGTCTACCAGTTTCGGACATTCATCAAATCCGGAAGGTTCTATTACTACCATTTTAAATGCACTGGTGATTGCGCTGACAGTTCGGTTCTGCATAGGAATCACTTTGCTGTCATGCGCCGGCTCCTGTCTCGGCGTCTGAAAGGACATCTTTGTATCTGCCCGTCTGTCTGTGGATTTTGATACCGGATGCACTTCTTCATACTCTTCATCTTCATCATAGTCATCGATTCCTACCAAATCTTTAAATTTACCTAAAATGCTCATTCATACCCTCCTGTTATTTATATTTGTTATAATCCCTCTCTCCAAAAATCGCCGTCCCTACACGAACCAAATTGGATCCTTCTAAAATAGCCACTTCAAAATCATGGGACATGCCCATAGAAAGATACTGAAAGTCCAGTCTTTCATGTCTGATTTTTCCATACTGCTCATACAGCTTCTTCACTTCTGCAAAGTAAATCCTAATTTCGTTGGGGTCTTCTGCATAAGGTGCTATGCACATCAGACCTCTTACCCGGATATTCGCACAGTTTTCTAGGATCCGGCGTATGAGCATCTCTGTTTCATCTGTAGAAATACCAAACTTGCTTTCCTCCTGAGCGGAATTGACTTGTATCAGAATATCCATTGTAATCCCATGCTGACCGGCTCTTTTGTTGATTTCTTCGGCAAGCTTATAGGAATCCACTGAGTGAATCATGGAAACTTTATCAATGATATATTTTACCTTATTTGTCTGCAAATGTCCAATCATATGCCATCTTACAGGCTTGACAAAATCATATTTGTCCATGATTTCCTGCACTTTATTTTCCCCGATATCTGTCAGGCCTGCATCAATGCCGGCGTTGATCTCTTCCGGTGTTCTGGTCTTGGTTACGCCTACCAGAAGAATATCTTCACCTTTTCTTCCGGCCTTTACGGCCGCCGCTTCCTTTTGCGCATTGACCTTTTCGATGTTTTCTTTAATTGTACTCATTGATTCCATCTCCTCATCAAGTTCCCTTTCCAGGTCTTTTCAAAATTTCATCGTAAACATGAACCGTATTAACGGAATTTCCATTTTCATCGATAAATGAAACATCTTGTATTACTGAATAATCTCCGTCACGAGCCAGAACCTTCACCTGTGTAAATTCAAATTCTCCGCCTGTCTTGCGGACCATAACGCCTGACTTGCCGTCTCTTGTGGTAATGCTGCTGTTTTTTACAATCAGGCCGCTGTAGTCTTGTGAAATAATCCGGGCTTCTTCAATCCTGCTCTTTGAAAAAG
>CAUWJW010000099.1:0-8965 GCA_963558985.1 uncultured Clostridia bacterium
GTTTTCACCTTGGAGCGGATGATGGGAATCGAACCCACGTCGCCAGCTTGGGAAGGTTGAAATGTTTGTGTATTTTTCAATGGTTTCAGAAGGTTCTGCAACACTAACTACACATACATAATTTAATCCATTTATGTAAATTTATTCAATTTAGCTTTTTCTTCAGCAACTTAATCACTGCTTTGCGATATGCGTCTGAATTATAGTCACTGATATCTAACTTTTTCACCCTCAAGTTTTGCTCAAGATTAGACTGATAAGGATTCGTTTTTTTGTATGAACCTACCATCGCTTTTGCGATTTTACGTGTCTGAATTTTTCTCATCTGCTCATTTACATACTTTTCAAATTCAGACACAGGCTCTTCACTGGAACCGCCACTAGAAGAACGTCCGTATCCGCCGTATCCTCTGTAGCCACCATAACGCCGATAACCTCTTCCGTATCTTCTATAGCCACCATAGTTGACCCAGCCGCCGGTATCAATTCCAACATCATTCTTTTGGCTGTAATCACGTATGGAGCCATAAGGGTTAGTTGTGCTGTAAGAAAGACCATAAAGCGCCTCCCAGAGCAAAGCTTTTTCTTCCCTGCTGTAGTTTGTCTTATCCAGAACAGATTCCACACCTTCCTTGGTGTTATATCCCTTTTCACCCTTCTTCACCTTATTGTCGAGTTCCTGCAATGTTTTAAGAGATATCTTATAGTGTGCAAGCCCTCTTGAGTTATTAACATAAAACTCTACTCTGCGAGTTTTTTCAGCACTGTTTATTATCCGATATGCTCTGTCGGGAAGTTTTGCATCTGCAAGTGCTCTGGCTTTGAAAGGTGCATCATGGTTATAGTCATTGAAATCCCCGTTCTTCTGCTTGTCCCTTAAGGAACTTGCACCATTATCCGCAAGAGAAGCTGCTTTCATGTATTCTTTCTTTGTTCCACCTATCTTGAAATATTCATTTACAAGCTGGCGAGATTTTTCAGTTACGCCAAAAGCTTTTCTAAGCTTGCTCCTTTCGCTGTCCTTATAACCTCCTGTTCTGATGCATACGGCTGCAAGAGTACCGTGTTTAGAGTCCGTGCCGATACCTTCTTCTTTATTGTGCTTTGTCATCTCACGATATAAAGAATAAAAACTCTTATCGTCACCTTTTTCAGATTTATACTCTTTGTAAATCTTGTTGATCGTCTTCTCGTTGGAGAATCTAAAGACAATTTTTTCTCCGTCTTTCATGTAATGAGATTTACCATGAAGCACTGCCTTCATTCCACCATACTTATAAAGCGTATCCATCGCTTTTACTGTGGCATGTGTGACTTTTTCATGAGCCTGTTGTGCGGCTTTTTCAAGACCTTTTTCTGTCATGTATTTATCTTTGTTCTTTGCAACAAAATCATCAAAGGCTTTTACCGCTTCCTCACTGACACCGCTTCGATACATCTCATTAATTTGCTTTTGGAGTTCCCTGTCAATTTTGGATTTCTCCTGCATACTCATATTCTTATCGAATCGGATTTTATCCTGTAAGTCTTTTAAATCATTAAGGTTACCGCTTGTACTCTTAAGCATTTTAGCACGTGCTTTTTCCTCGGGTGTTGCATCTCTTTTTGCCGCCGCCTCTTCGATTTCGTTTTTCGCTTCATAGTATCGTGAAGCAAGGTTGTTGCTATACACCGGGTCTTTCATAAAGTTACGATTGAAAGTCTCAGACCACCAGCCTCTTGTTTTGCCGATTCTTGTTGCACTTAAACCAACATCACCTAAAATCCCTGCGTAACTATCAATCAGATAATCCCATTTCATAGGCGACATTGTGAGTTTTTCCGCTGTTTCCTCGCCAAGAACTTTTGATAGTATCTTCTTCTGATTCTCACTGAGCGCCAAACCTAGCTTGGAGGTGTTCGGGTCAAACCTTTCTACCTTTGGCTTTTCTGTACCGTCTTCATTATATTTGTCAGACCACCCCTCAATATCTCCACCATACCAATTCTGATTCTTATAGGTGTTAATTGCCTGTGCTAATATATTTGAATCCCACGGGTTAACAGGAGCAACATCTGTAACTAGCTTTGATACAAATTCATCGAATGATAGTTTATCATTGCCGACAAGGGCACGGGCAACCTGTTGTGCAGGGTTGGTCAGGGTTGATATTACACGTCCCCTCGGGATTTTCCAAAAAGTACCGTCTGCATTTTTTATGAAGTAGTTCCCTGCCCTGTCTCTTGCGTTGAGCTGTTGATAATCAGGGTCATTTGCATAAATAATTTCTTGCGCTACGGCAGGTGCCGCACCTAAGATAGCAAGTTTCCCTGCAAGAGCAACATATCCCTTAAATCCTTTTTGTCCGCTCAGCACTCTCCATAGCTTGTCTGTACCCTGTATAGAAGCGTTAAGAAACGGTACTGCTGAACGGTTTAGCGGCGCTGTAAGGGAGCCGTGTCTTCCAAAGTCACAGGTTACATCTGCTGCACCCTTTGCTGCTCTTTCTATCTGTTCCCGTGTGGCATCTTTTATATCTTTAACACCAAGTTGATCAAGTATATTACAAAACTCTGTGAACCTAGGGTAAGATTCAATCGCCATATTTACCTCTTCAAGCAGGGTTAATGGATTCTTTTTCTTTATTGCACCCTTAATCCCCACATCGGGAGTCAGTGCTTTTTTAGGGTCAATAATTCCAGAATATCTGCCGCCTGCCGCAAGGTATGTTTCCCATAGAGCATCTTTTTCTCCACCGATACTTTTCATCATGGCCTTATATGCTTTCGGCATATTTTTTATAAAGCCACCAAGGTTACTAGAGTTTACAGGGATATCCTGAATATCTTTTAATCCGTTTCTGATAAGAAAGAACGGGTTATAAGATGTGATAAAAGCTTTAAACATTTCATTTACTTTAATTACCGCTTTCCCTGCAGCCGTGTTGTTCGCATCTTTGAAAAATCCTTCCAATTTATCAAACGCTCCCGAATTAAGCATTGCGTGTTTATCAGCAGGTGTCCACTCTTTCAGCCCGTCATAAACAAGTTTACTTATTTTTACCTGCTTTGGCTGTCCGTTTTCAAAGTAAGTCGCTTTGATTGTATTGTCTTTATTATCAAAGAACACCGAGTGATTCAGCATTTCTTCAAGGGCATCTTCCGGATTTGCTTTTTCGGTAATTTCTTTGGCTATATCTTTCGCTTCTAGCTTCTGAACCTGCGCAATCTGTCTGATTGTCTCGTTCAGCTCAGCCGCTTTCCATGTACGCTGTGTAGCATATACCATCTGCTCATGTATTGGAAGAATCGCTTGATCTCCACCCTTGGCAGTTCGTATACCGGTATCAATCCTTATTCCGTCTGGGTCTGATGCGGCTGCTCTTTTGTCCACATTTCTGTATGCAGGTACATAGTTTTCATACATCTCTTCCAAAATATCTTTCTGTTCTCTGGAAATCAATCCAGACTGCACACGAAGTTCGTTTTGATTTCTGAAAAATTGTACAGTCTCATCTGCCACGGAACTGAAATCAGGATATTTTTCGTCAAGCTGTTTTATAATCTGAATACTTTTTTCAGGAGGTACAACATCTTCTCCCCATAAAGACTTGCCATTTTTAAAGCGGTCAACATTAAGCCTGTGGAATAAATAAGCATTAAAATCATCATAGGCTCTTTTTCCTTGCTTTTTAATGGGAGCGATGATTTCAAAGCCACCCTTGCCAATTACCTTGTTGTTAAAGTCTGTCTGCTTTCTGAGAAGGTTGAAGTTTGCCTTTTCCCCTGAACGTCTCAGTGCACTTGCCTGTGCGATAAGCTGTTCGCCCTGCTCGCCTCCAAGCTTGCGCCCCATTTTTTCAATTCCCTGCAAACCATCGACTGTTTTCTGACGAATAACATCTTTTACATCAATCAGCTTCTTTCGTAGAGAAGAGGTTTCTTTTGTAACTTTCCCATCTGGGTCAGAAAGTATATCTCTTACATGTGGGTCATTGTCAAGGTCAACATGTTCCGAAAATTCTTTTTCGCTTACTGTATCGCCTATTTTTTTATCAGGTATATTGCTTTTTATTACACCACTTTTATTGACTTTTTTACCCTTTTGGTATAAAGTATTTATAGGGTCAGATTTATCTCCCAGCTCGGGCAATTGTAGCCCGTTGCCAGGGAGTTCATCTAACCCTATTTTTTTATCTTCATAAAGAACATTTCCCTTTTTACGTTGTTCCTCAATGAAAGTTTTATAGTTTCCTCTTCCATAAATACTTGCAACTTCATTACTGATTCCTAGTGACCCATTTTTATCAAGGTGTAGTGCTGCCATGACCGGATTTCCTTCACTATCCACTTTTCGTGTAAACACAACAAAACTATTATCTTGAGTTGACGACCTTAAGATAGCTACTGGATTTTCTAGATCTTTACGTATCTGTTTTACTGCGCCTATTCCTAAATTATGCCCTTTTGTTTTTCTAGTTTCTATTCCTTTTAAAGCGTCCATATATCCCTGTGGATAAGCCACTTTCTTTACAGTCTGCTGTTTCATGGTCATATCAACATCATTTGCGCCATACGTTTGTAACTTTCTTGGGGTTTTCCCAAGAATAAGTTCTTCTCGGGAATCTGTACTCCCAGTTAATACATCATCAACCTGTTTTGAAAATGCTTTATCTGCCTTCTTTCCCTGAATTGTATCGCTAATTTTAGTGATAGGGTTAATAGTGGTTTTTTTGATAGTATTCTTAGCTGCTTCTTCATTACGCTCAATCAGATTCTTGAGCTCGCCACCGTCCATTGCATTTGCAACAACTTTCTCAGTAGCCGTCATAGTACCTTCACGCCCTGTAATCTTCTTTGCCTGCGCCTTTGCCATTGTGCTTTTAAGCGCTTGTTTTTCTGCTGTATCGAGAGCTTCCCCACGTCCAACCTTTACAAGGATCTCACTTACTCTGTTGGCTGTCTTCCCGGATTTTAACCTCTTAACAGCTGCACCTGCACCACTTAAAGCTGTGCCTACTCCAACATCAAGAGCAGTGTTTTTGGCAAGCTCCTTTGCAAACTCTTTCGGATTATCTGCATTTTCAGCAGAATCCGCAATATTAAAAGGCAGACCGCTTGCAACATCGCCTGCCTGTCTTGCAACGAATTTGCCCACTTTCCCAAGTGCTTTTTTACCGGTCTTTTTCGCCAAAAGTTTTGTCGCACCTTTGACTGCAATACCTTCTAATGGCGCACCTGTTACGGCAGAACCTCCAATAAACCCTGCGGTATCACCGACTTTATAAGCTGTTCTTGATTTCAGCTTCTTGTCATTCAGCTTAATGCCGTATCTTTTCTCAAGGTCAGACACATAGTCTCCAAATGGCATAGCGCCACTTAAGAATCCCATTCCGCCCGCCTTAAAAGAGCTGGCAGTATCAAGTTCCCGCTGTTTATTAAACTGGTACTTTTTTCTTGTCTTTTCGGATATTTCCTCAGGCCTTCCCCTCATAGCAGCAAGGGTTACTTCTGCCTGCTCTTCTGATGTTAATTTGTTTTTCTTTTCTGCTTTAGCAATTGCCTTTGCTTTAGTCTCGATTTTCTTTTTATCTTTTGCAATCTCAGTCAGATTAAACTTTTTAAGTTTCTTTTCTAGTTCACTCTTAGAATCTTTCGTTTCAGCTTTTTTAGCTTGCTCATCAAAGTTCTTGCGGACTGCTTCACGCTCTTTTTTCAGAATATCTACCGCCTGTTGATGTTCTTTGTAAGTCTTTGAACTGTAAGGAGCACCTTGACTTAATTGACGGATTTTTTTATCGTAAGCAAGTAACATCTGCCTTTTGTTGGCAGATGCTTTAAGCTGCTGCTCTCTCTTCTTTCTCTGTTCTGCCGCTTTCTGTCTTGCTTCGTATGCTCTCTTGGCATTCTCGCTCTGAACCTTTTTATAAGTGCTTAATCTTGAGGTGGTTTTCAGACCGCCGCCGGCAATTCTTTTGTTGGCAGATTCAACAAATTTTTCAAAAGCACTTTTATGCTCAACCTTTTTAACTGGCTTTTTCACAGAAGGTACGGAACTGCTTCCGTACCTTTTCTGATATGCGCTGTATCCGCTAGAGTGTGACCTTGCACTTGAAGCTGTCTTGGCTGCACTTCTTGATTGGACTGCTGCTTTCCCGTATGATTTGTAGGTTTTCCTTTTAGCTTCAGTCCGGCTCTTTGTGGGTGCCGTTCTTCTCTGTACTGTACTTTTTGCTTTGGAATAAAAGAAATTCTTGACCTTATTAGCCAATTTTTTAAGCCATGACATAGCCTAACCTCCTGTTTTTATTTGTTCTTATTCTTTGCTTTAATAACAGCCTTCTGGTTTCTAAGGTACGGTATCTTCCAAGTCTGACCGCTCTTCTTAGCTGCTTTAATTGCCGCATCACACTTCTTGACGGTATCATATCCCCCGATCGTTGCCGCATATCTTGTCTCTCTGTTCTGTTTCTTGGTCTCTTTTTTCGCTTGATTGCGCTCCTTCTGAGCCTGCTTAGCATTATAGTCTCTTTCAATCTTAGACTGTTGAGCGTTCCATTCTCGTTCCTTCTGAGCCTGCTGAGCGTTCCACTGCTCCTGCCTTTTGGTTTCTGCAATCTGTCTTGCTTCTGCTTCTCTCGCCTGAATATATTGAAGTTTAGCGGCTTCCTGCTGCTGCTTGTAATTGAAAATCATATCATCGGCGTTTCTATCTATGGCAGTCAGTGCAGATGATTTGTTGGCGGCAATCTGGTTTCTGTTGTTCTCATAGTTGGAAAGGAGCCTTGCATTGGTGGTTTCTGTCGTTCCTCCACGGATACCTGCCCTTGCAAGGTTATCATTCAGTGTCCTCTGATTTTGCAACTTTGAAATATATGCACTCTTTGCCTGAGAGTCATATTCTGCCGCCTTCTCCTTCTTCCTCTGCTCTGCCTCTGCTTTCATCTTTTGCTCATACGCCGCAATCATATTGTCGTAAACCGAGGTATCATAAGTCGGTTTCGTGGGAGTAGGTGTAGGAGTAGGTGGATTCTTCGCTATTTCCTGCGCTTTGTCTTGTACTACGGTTTCTACTTTTCCTAATATGTTAGAAAAATTCAAACTTCCCAACAGGTTATTTTTGACTGGCTGTTTTTTTGTGGTAACTGTTGCTTTAAATTTCCCTTTTCCGATTGTATCTTTTTTGGTATTTGATTTTTTTGCCATTTTTACCTCCGAAAAAAAGCCCCGGTCTCCCGGGGCATATATGACTACTCTTCGCTGTTAATAAGCTGTTTAAACACCTGATGCAGTCCTGTGCTAGCGAGTCCTGTTACCGCACCTGATACGATGGCCTCCAAGCTGATTCCAAGTGCAACACAGCCCAGCACCGCACCCAGCACCGTAACAATAGTCGGAATCCACTTATTGTCTGCTGGTACCCATTTTTTTAAGATAAAGCCTGCTACAAGACAAGCCGCCATTACTACGGGTATATACATTTCTGTGATAAAGTTTAAATCCATAATTTTACTCCTCATATATAATATCAAGACCATATGCCACAGCTACATCGTGCTCAATCTTACAACCTCTTGCATGTTCCCACCCTTTACAAAAGTAAGCCGCATGACACAAACTCATATTTTCAAGTGATTTTGCAAGAAAACATAACGGAATTTGAACAACGCCACGTTCCTCCATGTTTTCGTGGTTATACCACTCGTCAGTAAAAAGCGTATTTATGATTTCATAACCTCTTTTTTTAAGTGCTGCTATTGCTCTTTCCCTCGTTTCTACGATTTCCTTGTCGCTTTTTCCACCCATAGGCTGTGATAACATTGCTTTTTTCATGACCTCGCCGCCCTTCTTCTTTCGTAGTTCTCAATCTTATGTTTCACATTTTGCTTATAGTTGTAAGCCTCCTCAAGTTCGCCATTCGGTTTCTTCCCGTAAAGGGTGCAGTCTGTCAGTTCCTTGGTGACACAAAACATTGCATTCAGTGCTTCTAGTGTCAGCTCTTCTCTTTCTTCTCTGTCTTTAGCACGCTTGTCTGCTTTTGACTGCTGCTTTGTGATTACCAGCAGTATGATGCCGGATAATACTGACGGTAATGCCGCTGCTATGATTACTCCTGTCTCCATTGGCTATCCTTTCTTTACTCTGATTTTATGAATCCACATGTGGTGCCCAATCCGATACCAGTTACCTTCCTTTTTGTCAGCTTCCACCTTAGTACCTTTCTTCAATGTACCTACTTTTTTAGCTGTAGTCTTCGGGTTATAGCGAACCGGGGCATTATTTGATTTGACGTATAGCACGGTTACATTCAGTTTATCCAGCTCCTTTTCGATCATCTTCAGGAACCGGTTCCAACCACGGTCAATGGTGCGGTGCGGACAGTCCTTACCAGACCAATCTTTATGCCGTTTTACACGGTCTATTCCCCAGCTGTATTTTTTCAATAATGTGGCGGTCAGATATGCTGCGTTTTTCTCTGCCTGGTCAAACCGTTTTCCCCCGGATTTGCTGTAACAGATTTCGATTCCAATAGACTTCCTGTTGCCGGTACCGTTGCCGTCTCCGGCATGCCATGCGTTACGGTTCAGCGGGATTGCTTGAATGGCCTCTTTATCATCTACTGCGTAGTGATAGGAAGTCTGACTGTTGTTTCCCAGCATGTAACTCACTTCATTTTTGGCAGATGCGTCATTGGCAGTGTTGTGGATAGTAATATATTTCGGTTCCATGCCATACGGACACTTCCTGCCGTACTTACTGCTTGGACACAGTTTCTTTCTGATTTTCAGTGTCATTTCATTCACTCTCCTTTAAAACTAGACCCTTGTGAACTCCACAAAAATTTGCCGTCCCATGTTGTCATAAGATTTTCTTATGCTTTCGATTTCATAACCGGAATAGACTTCTTCAACACCATCATCATCGTAAAACGTCAGACTTCCCGTGAATTGCTCAGATAACAATGTGTTAAGTTCCGATACATTTC
>CAUWJW010000100.1:0-8897 GCA_963558985.1 uncultured Clostridia bacterium
CGATGTCACACCAGCAGCAAAAAGGCGCTGACAGAGATTCTGGAAAACTGCTGTGTCACAACGAGGAAAAACTGGTATAATAAATAAAAGAAGAGCGATTCGTGATTACCGGCAGCGAGAACGGAAGAAAAAGGGCAAGGGAAACGGCGATGAAGGAAAATAAAAAGAAACATATTTCAACAGGATATGAGGACTTTAAAGAACTTATAGATGAAAACTGCTATTTTGTGGATAAAACGCTTTTGATTCAAGAAGTTTTGTGCAATAAGACAAAGGCAATGCTGATAACAAGGCCGCGACGATTTGGAAAAACGCTGAATCTTTCAATCCTCCGCAGGTTTTTTGAAGATGAGAGAACGGCGCAGGGAGAGAAAATAGATAACGGATATTTATTTGACGGACTTGCAGTCAGCCGTTGCGGGGAAGAAGTTTTGCAGCATCGGCAGCAGTATCCGGTGATTTTTCTGTCTCTCAAATCAGCTAAGCAGCCTGATTATGAGATGGCCTATGACAGCCTGATTGACGAGATTGCAAGAGAATTCAGCCGTCACCAATATGTACTGCTGTCAAATGCATTGTCCGAAGCGGAAAAAGAGCGCTTCACAAAAATCAGAGACTGGAAAGCGAAGCCGGTTCAATACGCCGCATCACTGGCATTTTTATCTGAATGTCTTGCAAAATATCATGGAAAAAACGCTATTATTTTAATCGATGAGTATGATGTACCGCTGGAGAATGCATATTTTGAGAATTTTTATGAGGAAATGATTACCTTTATCCGCTCTCTGTTTGAATCTGCCCTTAAAACTAACCCGAATCTCGAGAGGGGAATTATTACCGGCTGCCTGAGAATCAGCAGAGAGAGTATCTTCACGGGACTGAACAATCTGGCGGTGCATTCGCCCCTCAGCAACCATTTTGACTGCAGATTCGGCTTCACAGAAGCAGAAGTCAGGGAAATGCTGGCTTATTACAAACTTGAGGGAGAGTATCCGCAGCTGCAGCAGTGGTATGACGGATACCTGTTCGGGTGCACAGAGATTTATAACCCGTGGAGCATCCTCAACTATATCTATAATGCCGGGGAAGAGAATAACCTGCCAAGACCATACTGGTCCAATACATCAGGAAACAGCATTGTGCGGGAACTGGTGGAGCATGCGGACGGAGAAACCAAGATGGATCTGGAAGTGCTGATGCAGGGCGAAACCATTGAAAAACCTGTTCACGAGGAAATCACTTACGAAGACATTCATGCAACAAAGGATAACTTATGGAATTTTCTCTTTTTTACCGGTTACTTGAAGGCGGGAAAACAGCGCATGGAAGATGGGATTATTTATATGGAGCTTTCCATTCCTAATCTGGAAATTAAGACAGTTTACCGAAACTCCATTGTAACTTGGTTTGATGAGAAAATCAGGAAGATGGATCGCAGCCTGCTGATTAAAGCGCTGGAAGAGGGTGACTGCAGGACAGCAGAAACGTTCATTTCACGGCAGCTTATGGAAGGAATCAGTTATAATGATTATGCGGAAAGTTATTATCACGGTTTTTTAACCGGACTGCTTTTGAATGCAGGTGCATACCGTGTGTGTTCAAACCGGGAGGCAGGAACCGGCAGAGCGGATCTGATTCTGACAGAACAGAAATTCAGAGGTAAAGCCATGGTGCTGGAACTGAAAGTTGCCGAAAAGATCGGTGACATGGAGAAAAAGTGTGAAGAGGCACTGGCGCAGATTGAAGAGAAGCAGTACATGCAGCCCCTTAAAGAGGAAGGATTTAATCCTGTCCTGAAATATGGGATCTGCTTCTTTAAGAAAGGCTGTGCCGTGCAAAAGGCATAACGGACTGCAGATGCAGGATAATGATATCAAATTGAAAGATGCATATAGAAAAAAAGAGGATCTTTTGACATCTGCCCAAATTGGAGAAATTCGAGCAAAGTATGGGATAAGTCAAAGTGATTTATGCTTGCTGTTAGGCTGGGGTGGAAAAACCATTACAAGGTACGAAAGTCATCAAGTGCAAGATAGGGCACATGATACTATATTGAAAAAGATAGATCAAGATCCTGAATGGTTTTTGTCTCTTTTGAATGGTGCAAAAGAAAATTTATCACAGAGATATGATTCAATTCAAATATGCCGAAAGTTTACAGATTTAGGGAAAGTTTCAAGTGTCATTAAATACTGACGATGTCAGCGTTTAATGACACTTTCTTATTACGTAGGAAATATCGATGAAATCGATATTGACGGAGTATCAAAGAACGTGCCTTGCAAAGAGTCGCCCCCTACGGGCGACATGTGGAAATAGGAATCTTTGATTCCGTCATTTCCACGTTTTTTATAATATTGGAATTGTCAGATTTTTATGCGTATGATAAAATGGTAACAGCAAAGTGTAAGTAAAAAGTGACGATTTGAAACAATGTAATTTTCCATAAAACCTTATAAATCGCCGTTTTGGGGGCTTTATGACAATGGCATGAAATTTGCATAATATTAAAAATAGAATTGTAATCAGAGTCCGGTTTCGGGCTTTTTGTACAATGGGTCATTACTTTATACTATAATCTTGCAATAGTTTAGTGTGAGGTAGCATATGAAAAACAGATTTGCGGATTTTGAAAGCTTTTTTGAGCAGATACCGGGACTGGTTATTATTGATACAGAAGGAACCGTCATTTATGTCAATCAGCAGTGCGCCGACTATTTTCAGATGAGTAAGGAGCAGCTGCTGGATCATCCTATCAAACAGGTTTTTCCGGAGACACAAATGATGGAAGGACTGCAGAGAGACGAGCCTGCGCTGGTATTTTATAATACCTACATGGGTATCGGTATTTCCATGCATGTACCGGTCTTTGAAAATGGCAGGAAAATCGGACTTATGGAATACGATATGGCGCAGAATTCCGAGCTTCTGTATGATTTGTCAGACCAGTACAACCGGTTTTTGGATCATGAGCTGAATAAGATGCAGAGGCGTCTGAACCGGATGGGAGGCACCAAATACACCATCAATGATCTGATTGGAAGCTCCCCTGCTATGTCTGCGCTGAAGCAGAAGATTATATCCACTGCAAGAACGTCATCTACTGTGATCATAACAGGAGAGACCGGTACGGGAAAAGAACTGGTGGCCCATGCCGTACACAATCTCAGCAGCAGAAGAAAAGAAAAGTTTATCAAAGTCAACGCCTCATCTTTTCCCGAAAGCCTGATAGAATCTGAACTTTTCGGCTATGAAAGCGGATCTTTTACCGGAGCGCGCAAAGAAGGCAAGAAGGGAAAATTTGAACTGGCAGATAAAGGTACACTGTTTATTGATGAAATCAATCAGATGCCTCTTTCCGTTCAGCCTAAACTGTTGCGTGTGCTGCAGGAAAAAGAGCTTGACCGAATTGGAGGAGAGAAAACCATACCCATAGATGTGCGAATTATTGCAGCATCCAACGAAGATCTGAAGGAGCTTGTGGAACAGGGACGTTTCCGGCAGGACCTTTATTACAGGCTCAATGTGATTGAACTGGATATTCCTCCTCTGCGGGAGAGGATTGAGGACCTGGCAGAAATTGCCCAGTCAGTCATTGAAGAACTGAATGTGCAGCTTGGACTTTCTGTTGCAGGAATCGACGAAGAGACACTGGAAATTTTAAAAAAAAGAAAATGGTTTGGAAATGTGCGTGAACTGAGAAACTCCATAGAACGGGCGATGAATTTTACCGAAGACAATATCCTGCATATTGAGGATTTCGATTTAATGCAGAGCGGATATAGAAGCGATCCGCCGGAGTTTGCTTCCGTAAAAGGAGATCGCCTTATTGATCAGGCACGCAACAAAGCAGAAAAAGAAGTCATATTAAAAGTACTTGATTACTTTGACAATAATAAAACCAGGACGGCGGAATATCTGGGCATTGCCCGTCCGCTTCTGTACCAGAAAATGAAAAGACTGGGAATTAAATAAATACAAAGGAGGAGATGTGTATGAAGCTTACAGTAAAAGAACAGGAACGGCTGCTGATGTTTAATGTGGCAGAAGTGGCCAGAAGACGATGGAAAAGAGGTGTCAAACTCAACTATGTGGAAGCCATGGCAATTATCTGCGATGAACTTCTGGAAAGAGCGCGGGAAGGAAAAGATTCCATCTATGATCTGGTAGAACTGGGTTCAAAGATTCTGACCGAAGAAGACGTGATGGAAGGAACGGCTGCTCTGATGCCGATTATTCAGCTGGAAGTGATGCTTCCTGACGGGAATAAGCTGGTCTCTGTGCAGGATCCGATCCGTCTGGAAAAAAGAGAAGAAGCAGTGCCGGTGGAAGAGCTGGTTTCCATGAACTACTAAGGAGGGCAGGTATGAAATATCAGGTAGGGCAAATTATATTTGCAGAAGATCCCATTATTATCAATGAAGGAAGAGAAACCGTGGAACTGGTGGTCAACAATACAGGAGACCGTTCCATTCAGGTATGCTCCCACTATCACTTTTTTGAAGCCAACATTGCCTTGAAATTCGATAGAGAAAAAGCCTTTGGCTATCATCTGGATATTCCGGCAGGAAATGCAATCCGTTTTGAACCGGGGGAAGACAGGAAAGTGACGTTAGTACCTTATAAAGGCGATGAAAATTTATACGGATTTATGGGAATGACCATGGGAAATGTTCATGACGAGCAAGTAAGGAAAGCAGCCATTGAAAAGATGAATGCAAAAGTGAAGGAGTGTGAATAAGATGGCAATAACACTATCCAGAAAAGAATATTGTGATATGTACGGACCAACGGCAGGTGACAAGATCCATCTGGCAGATACAGGACTGATTGCTGAAATTGAGAAGGATTATGCAGCTTCCTGCTACGGAGATGAGATGCTCTTTGGCGGAGGCAAAACAGATCGTGACGGCATGGGAAACATGGCGGGAAAAACAACAGAGGAAGGCGTTTTGGATGTCTGTGTGACCAATGCAGTGATTATTGATCCTATGATTGGGATTGTGAAAGGCGATATCGGTATTAAAGATGGTGTGATTGTAGGAATCGGAAAGGCCGGAAATCCTGATACCATGGACATTACACCGGGGCTGATCATCGGATGCGCAACAGAAGTAGTTTCTGCAGAAGGCCTGATTATCACACCGGGAGGCATTGATGTGCATGTGCATTTTGAATCTCCTGCCCAGGCATGGGAAGCGCTGAGCAACGGGATCACCACCATGCTGGGAGGCGGCAGCGGAGCCAAAACCACAAGTGTGGAAACGCCGGGGCCATATCACCTGCATTATATGATCGAATCCCATGAAGACCTGCCTGTCAATGCGGGATTTCTGGGAAGAGGAAACTCCAGCCTTCCCGATGCCATTGTAGAGCAGGCTCTCAATGGTGCCATCGGAATGAAAATTCACGAAGACTTTGGTGCAACACCGGAGGTAATCCGCTGCTGCCTGAAGGTGGCAGATGAAATGGATTTTCAGGTGCAGATTCATACAGATACCCTCAATGAAGGCGGCTTTGTAGAAACGACCATCGACGCTTTTGAAGGAAAGACCATTCATACTTACCACTCTGAAGGTGCCGGCGGCGGACATGCTCCCGATATTATGAAGGTAGTGGGAGAACCCAATGTTATCCCGTCTTCCACAAATTGTACCAACCCGTATACCGTCAACACAATTGCAGAGCATCTGGATATGATTATGGCGGTACACCATCTGAACCCGAAAGTACCCGAAGACGTTGCCTTTGCTGATTCCCGTGTCCGTGGAGAAACCATCGCAGCAGAAGATGTGCTCCATGATATGGGCGCTATTTCCATCCACGGTTCTGACTCCCAGGGAATGGGACGAGTGGGCGAAACTGTCTTGAGAACCTGGCAGATGGCATCCAAAATGAAACAGCAGAGAGGTCCTCTTCCAGAAGAAAAAGGCGATAATGACAATGAAAGAATCCTTCGTTACATGGCAAAATATACAGTAAATGCGGCCATCGTATTTGGAATTGATGAATATGTAGGATCTCTCCTTCCGGGACGTCTTGCAGACTTTTGTGTATGGGATCCGGCTTTCTTTGGCGCAAAGCCGTGGCTTGTATTTAAAGGGGGAGCAGTTGCATACTCTGCATCAGGCGATGTGAATGCAGCCATCGAAGTTGCCCAGCCGATGATTTACCGGAAACAGTATGCAGCCTGCGGCAGCGCCATGAGACGTTTCAATAAGATTTTTGTGACACAGGCGGCAATTGATGCAGGCCTGGGTGACAAAGTGCCGAACTCAAAGGAAAAACTGGTGCCTGTTAAAAACACCAGAAACCTGACAAAGGCAGATATGGTAAGAAACAGTTACTGTCCGAAAGTGGAAATTGATCCGGAAACGTATAAAGTATATATTGATGGCGAACACATTACATGTGAACCGGCAAAAGAAGTCTGCCTGGGGCATAGATATTTCTTCAGATAGAGGTAAGGAGCAGGTATGATCGTCGAAAAAATTATCGGGACGATTGAGGATTTTAAGCAGGAAAATCTAAAAACAGACCGGATCCTGCTGGACCATGATGATATGAACAAGCCTCATCAGAAGTTAAAAAGTGAGAGCGGACAGACCGTTGCTGTTTCTCTGCCTCATGGAGAGAACCTGTTCTGCGGCGCAGTGCTTTATAAAGACAGCGAAAAAATTATTGCGGTGGATCTGGTGGAAGAAGATGTGCTTGAGATCCGCCCGGAAGGGAATATCCAATGGGCAAAAGCGGCCTTTAATATTGGAAATATGCATCATCCTGCATACATTCACCGGGACTGTATCTGCATTTCCTATGACAGTATTTTAGAAAAGATGATGGGGCAGATGGGAATCAGCTGCGAGCGGAAAATGAGAAAACTGGACGGACAGCGGGCAAACCATGTTGTGGGAGGACATACCCACAGTCACACCCATGGGCATCATCACCATCACCGGGAACAGGAGTAAAGCCATGGGAAAAAATCAACTGTTTTATCTGATGCAGCTTGCCGGAGGGACCTTCCCCTCCGGCGGTTTCAGCCAGTCATGGGGACTGGAAACCTATGTGGCAGAAGGAACAATCACAGACAGCGCATCCTTTTGCAGATTTGTGGAAACCTATCTGCACCGCACGATCGGGGCTTGTGAAGGACCCATCCTCTGTGAAGCCTTCCGGCTGGCTCAAAACTGGGAACTGGAAAAGATCCTGCAGCTGGAAGAACTCAGCTGTGCCGTGAAGGTAACAAAGGAAAGCAGAGAATCCAGCCTTCGTATGGGAAAAGCCTTCCTGCGGATTATGGCGGATATTCTGGAGGACGGACAGCTGCAGGAACTGCGGAAGGAAACCGGGGGCGGAAATGTGTCCTATCCGGTGGCATATGGCTTGGTATGCGCAAAGCTGGGACTGGAACCGGAAGGCAGCGCAGAAGCATTTGTCTTCAGCACTGTGAACGGACTGGTGCAAAGTGCAGTGAAACTCATTCCCTTAGGAAATACACAGGCGCAGAAGGTACTGCTGGACCTTCTGCCGCAGATGGAGCAGACTGCAAAAGAATGTTTGGAAGGCAAACTGGAGGAAGTGTCTAATTTTTGCCCCGGGCTGGATATTGCAAGCATTTTGCATGAACATCTTCCGGTTCGATTATATATGTCTTAGCGAGGAGGTAGGAAATGAGAAAACCGATACGCATCGGCGTAGGAGGGCCTGTAGGTTCAGGAAAAACAGCGCTGATCGAAAAACTGTGCAAAAAACTGAGAGATTCTTATGAAATCGCAGTTGTGACCAACGATATTTTTACAAAAGAAGACGCACTGATTCTAACTAGAGCAGAGGCGCTTGCAGAAGAAAGGATTCTGGGAGTCGAAACAGGAGGGTGCCCTCACACTGCAGTCCGGGAAGATATTTCTATGAACCTGGATGCCATTGATGTCCTTATGGAACGGTTTCCTGACTTGGATCTGATTTTTGTTGAAAGCGGCGGTGATAATCTGGCAGCAACTTTCAGTCCAGAACTGGTGGACGGGCTGATCTTTGTCATTGACGTAGGAGAAGGAGAAAAAATTCCAAGAAAAGGCGGTCCGGGGATTACAAAATCGGATTTGCTGGTAATCAATAAGATTGACATCGCACCATATGTACACAGTGATCTGGATGTCATGGACAGGGATACAAAAGCACAGCGGGGAGACAAGCCCTATGTGTTTACCAACCTTTTTGACGGCACAGGTCTGGAACGCATCATTGCGTGGATCAAAGAAGATATGCTTTTTGAAGAGTAAGGAGCGGAAAAGATGGAACAACCTACGGGAAAAATGTCTCTGACTTTTCGCAGGCGGGGAGACGGGACAACTTATCTGGCACAGCAGTATTTTAAACTGCCGCTTCAGGTGATGCCGCCGCATTATCAGGATGAAGACGGGACTGCTTTTGTATATCTTCTGAATCCGGGAGGGGGAATTCTGCAGCATGACCGGCTTTTGACGGAAATCACGGCAGAAGAGGAAAGCAGAGTCCTCGTTACCACACCATCGAGCACGAAGTTTTACAAAATGGATGAAGGCTGCGCCAGAGTCAGGAACTGCGTGACAGTTGGAAAAGGAGCGGTTGTAGAATATTTGCCCGAATATAATGTGGCCTTTGCAGAAGCGTCGGCCTATCAGGAAACTGATTTTTATCTGGAAGAGGACTCTGTTCTGCTGGCTTCAGATCTGGTAACGGCAGGAAGAGTATCCAGAGGAGAAATTTTTCAGTATAACCTCTATGCATCTAAGACACGCATTTATGTAGACGGGAAACTTAAAGTCTTCGACAGCAGCCGGATTGAACCGAAAAAAATGGAGATGGGCGAACTGGGAATGATGGAGGGGGCGCTCTCAAACGGAACGATTTATGTT
>CAUWJW010000101.1:0-8745 GCA_963558985.1 uncultured Clostridia bacterium
GGATTATTGGGATTATCGGTCTGATTGCGTTCACAGAGACACAGCGATCCATTCTGCTTGACAAGAAGCGGAGCATGGTCACCTTTGTGGAAAAAATGGCAGATCTGCTTGCGGCAAAGGCTGTACAGCAGGAAATGCTGGAAGACGTGGAGGTCTCCAGAGATGAAATGTCTACCGTGCTTGAAACCACTCATGAAGGTATCTTTGCCCTGGATAGAAGCGGATACATCAAACACTGCAACAATATGGCAGCGACCCTGTTTAAAACAACGAAGGCAGACCTGATCGGAGCACATATTAATGAGTTTATGATGGGGACGCCGGCTCTCGAAGTGATTGAAACCGGGCAAGGCTATACAGAAAACGAAGAATTGTTTCATACAGACAGAGGACGGATGCATTTTATCGTTACAGCGAAACCTTTTATCAATGGAGATGAAATCGGCGGCGTTGTTATTTCTTTTCGAGACATCGAAGAAGCGCAGAAGCTGGTATACAATATTAATACGCGTGCGCTTAAAAATACACTGGATGATATTGTAGGAAACAGCGATGAGATAAAACGTGCAAAAAAGCAGGCCTTAATTACGGCAAAAGGAAATTCTACCGTTTTAATCACCGGCGAAAGCGGGACAGGGAAAGAGATGTTTGCAAAAGCCATCCATTATGCAAGTCCCAGAGGAGAGGGACCGTTTGTTACTGTTAACTGCGGAGCCATTCCGGAGAATCTGCTGGAAAGTGAACTGTTTGGATACGAGAAAGGTGCATTTACAGGAGCCAGTGACAAAGGCAAAGCCGGAAAGTTTGAAACGGCTAACGGCGGAACTATTTTTCTGGATGAAATCGGAGACATGCCTCCGCATCTGCAGGTCAAAATTCTGCATGTACTGCAGAATATGAGATTTGAGAGGGTGGGCGGAAATAAGAATATTATTGTGGATGTGCGTGTAATTGCCGCTACTAATAAAGACCTGGAAGGCATGATTCGGGAAGGAACCTTTCGGGAAGACCTTTACTACCGTCTCAGCGTAATTCCTCTGATGATCCCGCCTTTGAGAGAACGCAGAGATGACATCAAACTCCTGATGTATCATTTTCTTAGAAAATACAATACTTTCATGAACCGGAAAATCACAGGCTTTACAAAAGAAGTGGAAGAACTGTACATGAACCATAACTGGCCGGGGAATGTAAGGGAACTGGAGAATGCCGTAGAATACGGTACCAATATGGCTTTTGGAGATACAATCGGTATAGACGAAGTGCCTGCCCGTCTGATGCGCAATGAAGATAATATCATGAAGTTTCAGGACACAGACCTGCCTCTGTCCGAACAAGTGAAACGCTATGAGAAAGAAATTATTACCAGAAAGCTGAAAAAATACGGAACCAGCGGAAATGCAAAGGATACAGTAGCAAAGGAGCTGGGGCTGTCAAGGGCAACACTTTACCGGAAACTTACAGAACTGGACATCTCCGTTTAGGGAAAGTAACGGAAGAATATTTTGATTATTTAGAAAATGAAAAATTTGCTATATAACTTGCCTTTCCGCTAAAAGTAGGATAAAATTAACTTGTTACTTACAATTAGTATTTCTTAAGTATAGTTATTATGGAGGAATTAAAAATGTTAAGAGAAGCATTACCTAAAATCGTAACACCATTACCTGGACCAAATGCTAAGAAGATCATCGACAGAAGAGAAGCTGCTATGCCGGGAGCGATCAAATGCGGATATCCATGCGTAATCAAACGCGGTGAAGGCGCAATGTTTGAAGACGTAGACGGAAATATCTTCTTAGACTGGATCGGAGGAGTTGGTGTACTGAATATCGGATACAGCCATCCGGAACTGATCGAAGCAGTAAAAGATCAGTCTGAAAAGTTCTTCCACGCAATGATGAACATCACAACTCACGAGCCGTACATCCAGATGGCAGAAAAGATGAATCAGATTGTACCGGTAAAAGGCGACAAGAAGAAGACAATGTTCGTAAACTCCGGAGCAGAAGCTGATGAAAATGCCGTAAAAATTGCAAAGAGCTACACTGGCAGACCAAACATCATCGTATTCACAGGTGCATTCCACGGAAGAACACAGATGACAATGGCAATGACTGCTAAGAAGGCATATGCAGTTGGCATGGGACCATTCCCTGATGGTGTATACAGAGCAGAATTCCCTAACCTGTACAGAAAACCGGAAGGAATGACTGATGAAGAAGCAATTGCATACTATGTAGACAAGCTGGAACAGGTATTTATCGAAGCAACACCAAAGAGCTCCTGTGCAGCAATCGTATTCGAACCAGTACAGGGCGAAGGCGGATTCGTACCTGCACCGATCGAATGGGTAAAAGCAGTAAGAAAGATCTGTGATGACAACGGAATCCTGATGATCACAGACGAAGTACAGAGCGGCTGGGCAAGATCCGGAAGAATGTTCGCATCTGAATACTTTGCAGAAGCAGGATGCGCACCTGACATCATGACAACAGCAAAATCCATCGCAGGAGGACTTCCTCTGTCAGCAGTAACAGCAAGAGCTGAAATCATGGACGCTGTAACACCTGGAACAATCGGTGGTACATACTGCGGTAACCCAGTAAGCTGCGTATCCGCACTGAAGGTTGCAGAAGTTATGGAAAGAGACGATTATCCTGGAAAAGCAAGAGCAATCGCAGACAAGTGCATGAAAGTCTTCAACGAATGGAAAGAAAAGTACGAAGTAGTTGGCGATGTAAGAGGCATGGGCTGCATGATGGGTGTTGAATTTGTACAGGACAAGAAGACAAAGAAACCTGCAGCTGACTTAGTAGCTAAGATTGTAAACGCAGCAGTACAGAAGGGTCTGCTTCTGGAATCAGCAGGTACTTACGGTAACGTAATCCGTTTCCTGTGCCCACTGTGCGCAACAGATGCTCAGATCGATGCTGGTCTTAAGATTTACGAAGAAGCTATCAAAGAATGCTTATAATTCCGACTTAAATTATAAACAATTATAATTATAAAGAGGGTGTGGATTTTCCATGCCCTCTTTTAACGATTCACATGTAGAAGCAGAAGAAATACAAAGGAGGATATGTATGAAAGAATTAAAACTGGCCTTGATTGGCTTTGGCGATGCAGGCCAGGCTTTTGCTGAGATGCTCTTAGATAAAGATGAAGAGATCCGCAAGAAATATGATACCCGTATTACGGTTGTAGCGATTACAACCAAGACGCGGGGGAATATTGTAGATGCCTGGGGAATAGATCTGGACAAAGCTCTGAAAAATGTACAAAACAGTGGCCGATTTGATAAAATACTGGGATTTACAGAGAATTCAACTTCTCAGGATATTATCGACAATGTAGAATATGATGTTCTGGTGGAAATGACTCCTTTGGAATTTTCTTCCGGAAAAATTGCTACGAACCATATAAAAGGAGCTTTAAAGCGCGGGAAACATGCAATTACGGCTAACAAAGGTCCGGTGGCATGGTCCTACAGAGAATTGACAAATCTGGCAGAAGCAAATAACTGCAGATTTTTATATGAAGCAACCGTGATGGATGGAGCGCCTATCTTTAATATGAAAAGAGATACCCTGCGTCTGTGCCGCGTTCGGGAAATGACAGGGATTTTAAATCGTACAACCAACTATATTCTGTGTGAAATGGAAAAAGGGAGAACCGGCCAGGCAGTTGTAACGGAAGGAAAAAAGCGCGGATTTATTGAAACCAACCCTGCAAACGATGTGGAAGGGTATGATGCAGCTGCGAAAGTAGCTGTGCTGGCAAATGTTTTCATGGGCGGCGATCTGACTCCTTTGGATGTGGAAAGAAAGGGCATTAAAGATATTACGCAGGAAGATCTGCAAAAGGCAGAAGAACACGGAAATGTAATCAAACTTATGTGCAGAGCCTATTTTGATGAAGATGGAAACGTATGCGGAAAAGTATCGCCTGAAGAAATCAGCAAGACAGACATCTATGCAGCGATTGACGGACTATCGTCTGTGCTGACCATAAAAACGGATTTAATGGGAACGATGACACTTATCGAAGAGGCTCCTGAAGTGGAGCAAAGCTCTTATGGAATCTTTGCCGATCTGATGACGCTCGTAGCAGAATACTAAGCATTTTTAAACTCCATGAACAGGATTAAGGAAAAACTCCTTTTTGACCCGACTCAATCGGAAGGGTTAAAAAGGAGTCCTTTTTTTTCGAGGGCTTCTTTTATTATAAAAAAGTTTATTTCTTTCTGACAGCCGATGCGATGAAGATGAATCCCGTCAGTCAGCACACTCAAAGGCTTTGCAGAATCACTGCTTTCTAATCGCTTCAGAAAAAGATCGACATCGTAGCGGGAATGCAGATCCAGAGGACCGGAAAGCTGTCCGTACAGGGGATGCTCGATTGTCACATCCAGGACAGAACCGCCAAGATCAACAATCGTGTAAAGCTCATCCTTCAGCTGCGCAGGTGTATGTCTGCAGGCAAGAATCCCTTCGTAGGGAGATCTTGCAGATGCATCGGGGTGACAGATATAGCCCCTGGGTGTGGCAGAAATTTCGGCTCCGGAGGCTCGGAGCAACGCAACATCACCAACGATTACCTGCCGGCTGACACAGAACTTTTGAGCAAAGATGGAAGCGCTTATAGGGCCATCTGCCTTCTGTAATGTATGAAGAATTATTTCTCTTCGCCGTTTTGCATCCATAAAATCCCCTCCTTTAAAATCATAATAACACAATTTAATGTGTGCCGCAACAAGCCTGCCTGAATATCTGTACAGGTGTCTTGACACAAAAGAACGGTTCTTGCTACAATATATCCAATTGACAAAATACAAGATAGTAACCCGGAGGAAATTATGGAAGAAAAACAAAACTTTTTAAAGCGGAAAAACGTTGAGTTTTCTGTAAAACGATATTTTCAAGATGCCTTGTCGGCGATGGCGCTGGGACTGTTTGCCTCTCTTTTGGTGGGACTAATCCTGAAGACACTTGGAGAACAGACAGGCCTTCTGTTTGGAGAAAATGCAATTTCCGCATTCTTTACAGATACAGGACAAAAGGCCATGGACTGGATGGGTGCGGCAGTAGGTGTGGCTGTTGCATGGGGACTGCAGGCGCCTCCGCGTGTATTGTTTACCGGTGCAGTAACAGGTCTGATGGGGGCGCAACTGGGAGGTCCGGCAGGAGCCTTTCTTGCTGTTGCAATCGGAACAGAACTGGGCAAAATAGTCTCCAAGGAAACGAAGATCGATATTATTGTCACACCGGCAGTATCGCTGCTGGCCGGGGCTGTTTCTGCTCTGCTGGCAGGACCGCTGGTAGACCGGCTGATGACAGGACTTGGAAAAATTATCATGACAGCGACAGAATGGCAGCCATTTATTTTTGGCATCGTAATATCCGTCATAGTGGGTCTTGCACTTACAGCACCGATTTCAAGTGCGGCTTTATGCATTATGTTTGATCTGTCCGGACTGGCAGCGGGAGCGGCAACTGTAGGATGCTGCGCACAAATGGTAGGGTTTGCAGCAATCAGTATAAAAGAAAATGGAATAGCGGGAGTGGTAGCCCAGGGAATTGGTACATCAATGCTCCAAATTTCAAACATTATTAAAAATCCATGGATTCTGGTTCCGCCCACTCTGGCATCGGCTGTAATCGGACCGATGGCCACTGTTCTGTTCAAAATGACAAACATCCCCGCAGGCGCGGGGATGGGGACATCGGGACTTGTAGGGCAGATAGGGACTTTTTCAGCCATGGGATTCACCCTGCCGGTTCTTCTTAAGGTCATACTGCTGCATATCGTACTGCCGGCGGCTCTGTCGATTATTTTTGACAGACTACTGAAAAAAGCAGGCCGAATCAAAGTGGGAGATTATAAGCTGGAACTGTAGAATCAGTTATCGGAAGCATTCTCTCGGGGTTCCTCTTCCTCTTGAAGGGGCTCTCCGGGAGAAGTGTCTGCCTGCTGCGCAGCATCCAACCGGCTTTCCTTTTTGTACGCCCATTTAAGGATAAAGACTTGCAGGATTCCCGCGCTGGGCACTGCCAGAATCATGCCTGCAATCCCTCCAAAATATCCGAAGACACTAACTGCAAGGAGTACAATCAGGGGGTGGAGGCCTGTTGTAGAACCGACCACTTTAGGATAAATAATATTGGAGTCAATCTGCTGTACAATCACAAGGGTAATAACCGCAATCACAGCTTGAGAAAAATTACCAGTAAACCAGCCGATAATAAAGGCGGGAATCATTCCCAGCAATGGACCGAAGTAAGGAATCACATTGGCGATTCCTGCAAAAATACCAATAAAAACAGCAAAATCAAGCTTGATAATGGAAAGTCCTATGGAAGACAAAATGGCTACAAAAACAGCATCAAGAAGAGCGCCTCTGACAAACTGAGAAAGAACGCCATTTATCTCGTTTAACGTTTCGGTGACGGCAGCATTTGCTCTCTGAGGAAGTGTCAAATGGAGGAATTTTCTCCAAATGCCTAAAAACAAATCCTTATCTTTCATTAGATAAATGCTGACAATCGCACCGATTGCAACATTTACAACACTTCCTACCGCACCTGTGACAGCAGAAATAGCAGCTCCGGCACTAAAGTTATTTGTAATCCAGGTAATGATCATATTCGCAGCCTCCATAAGCCGGTCGGAAAGAAATCCTGCCGGGAGATGGTGGGCAATCCACTGACGAAGCTCCACCTCGTAATTCAGAAATGTCTGAAGCAGACTGTCAAACATTGTGGAAAAATCACGGAAAATAAACTGACCCAGAATCATAACGGCAAAACCGTACAAAATGGCGGCAATGGCTGCAAGTACAATTGCAAACGTTACAAGAACACTAATGAAACGGCTCAGTTTTCTTCGCTTTTCAGCCTTAATCGGATCATCGGGGATGCGGAAAAAGACTTTCTGCATCATTTTTTTATCAATCACAGTAACCAGCGGATTGAGCAGATAAGCAATCAGCAGGCCGATAAACAGCGGTGAAAGTGCAGAAAGAAACTGACTGAGCCATTTTCCGGCAGTACCGGCAATAATGTCAAAGTTTTTTAACATAAAATAAAGAACGTAGACGAGGAAAACGTTAAAAACGATAAAAAGGCTTCCTCTGGCAAAAGAACGTTCTTTCATAAATTCCTTATATTTTTTCATCCTTGAATCCCTCCCTTATAGGGGGTATTATATACTAAACAATCATTTATATCAAATTATTATGGAGAATTTTATGACGAAGAAAATGCCTGAATTACTGGCGCCTGCAGGGGGCATGGAGCAATTGGTTGCAGCAGTGGAAAACGGAGCGGATGCCGTATATCTGGGGGGGCCGGCTTTTAATGCAAGGATCCGTGCGGACAATTTTACCGAGGCGCAGATGCAGGCAGCAATTGACTATGCGCATACCAGAAATGTCAAGGCTTATGTTACCCTTAATATTCTTCTGAAGGATAAGGAATTGCTTCCTGCACTGGAATATGCCTGCAGACTGAGAAGAAAGGGTGCAGATGCACTGATTCTTCAGGATCTGGGAATGGCCGCTCTTGTGCAGCAGTACCTTCCGGATATGCCGGTACATTTTTCTACTCAGGGCAGCATTTATAATCTTTCCGGTGTAAAAACTGCAAAGGAGCTTGGATTTTCCAGAGTCGTTCTTGCAAGAGAACTGTCTGTAGAAGAAATTCGTACAATTACAGAAGCACAGATCTGCGACATCGAAGTTTTTGTGCATGGCGCACTGTGCATGTGCTATTCCGGGCAGTGTCAGATGAGCAGAGTGCTGGGGGATGGAAGCCGAAGCGGAAACAGGGGACTATGTGCCCAGCCCTGCAGACTTCCATACGAAGATACAGAGGGGGAACGCACCTATGCATTAAGTCCCAAAGACTTGTGCGCCATTGACCTTTTAGGGGAACTGACAGAAGCAGGAGTTGCCTCGCTGAAAATCGAAGGCCGCATGAAATTTCCTGAATATGTAGCAGCTGTTGTGAGAATCTACCGTAAATATTTAGATTTGTATCGGGACTGCGGGTCTTATCAAATAACAGAAGAGGACCGGCGGATACTGATGCAGATTTTCAGCCGTGGCAGCTTCACACAAGGGTACTTAAAGGGAAATCCGGGAGAACAGCTGCTGTCCGGGAGACTTCCGAAACACCAGGGAGTTTATGCAGGGAAGGTGGCCGGCACAGTAAAAGGACGTCCGCTGGTAGATCTCTCATTAAAAGAACCTTTGGAAAAAGGAGATGGAATCGAAATACACAGCAGGGAATTAACGGGCAATATAGTGACATACCTGCAAGAACGAAAGAACGGAATTGTTCGGGTGGGAGATCTAAAAGGGAAGGTGAGACCGGGGGATCCGGTTTATCGCACTTCCAAAGCATCTCTCATGAAGGAACTTCGAAAGACCTATGAAGGATGCGGTCCGGGCGGAACAAAATGCTATAAACAAGTTCCTGTTGAAATGACATTCCGCGCCCGGATTGGGAAATTTCCGACTCTCGAGGTAAAGGAAGGAAAGCATACAGTCCTTGTAAAAGAAGAGGAATTTGTGACGCAACAGGCACAGCATCGTCCTCTGGAAGAAGAAACGGTAGTAAAACAGCTGAAAAAAACAGGAAATACACCATTTAACCCGTCAAAAATTGAAGTAGAGCTGCAGCCGGGAGCCTCTCTTCCTGCTGCGGTAATCAATAAGCTGCGGAGAAAAGCCTTAGACGCACT
>CAUWJW010000102.1:0-8607 GCA_963558985.1 uncultured Clostridia bacterium
ATAAATGAGCGTTTCCTTTCCAAAACCATTATCTGCAAAAGAGGAAGAACATTATATATCTCTTTATGAATCTGGAGATGAAAAGGCAAAGGATGTTCTGATTGAACGCAATCTCAGGCTGGTAGCCCATATTGCAAAAAAATATACCGGCACAGGCTATCCCACAGATGACCTGATTTCCATTGGGACTATCGGGCTGATAAAAGCTGTCAGTACTTATAACAGCAAAAAGGCGGTCCGGCTGGCCACCTATGCTGCACGATGCATTGAGAATCCTATCCTCTCTCAAATAGATTTATACCAGCAGAAACCCAAATTATCGTTTCCTGCTCTGAGATGCGACTTTTAACACTTCTTCTGTAAGCTTTTCTTTTTGCCCGGAAGAACATCTTAATCGATGAATGTATTCATCAACCATACTTGCATGAACACTGGCTATTCGCTCGACTAACTCACGCTTTCCTTCTTTGGTTTTCGGCTGATAAACAACTATTTGAATCGGATTTTTTTTTGTAGGCATGACGGACACCTCCTTTGGTAATTCCATTTTATGAGAAAAAAGATGTCCGCTATGCTTTATTCGTAAAGTTTCATAAAGTCTTTTTTAAATAATCCGTTCCAAACCTTCTTTGTTGTAGGTTCCGGTTTTTTTCTTTTGTTCTAAAGCCGCCTGAACCAAATGAAATTTTTCTTTGCTGATTGGATACAGCGCCATCATAAGCGCACCTAATAGCAGGCCAATACTAGGGATAATAGTCTGCAGCATTTCAATAGCATTAAGTGCTTCCGGCGGCTGTGTTGCTGCACCTTCTGTAAAATTATTCATTGCTAAAATCTGACCCATAATAAATGCAGCTATGGATGCTCCGACCTGCTGTGTAATAGACTGCAGCGAAGAAAGTGCACCTTCCACACGTTTTCCTGTTTTTAGTTCAATAACCTCTACCACATCATAAATGGTAGCTGCTATCAACTGCCAATAAGCTGCATTTGCGATTACAAAGCCTACTCCCAATAACCCCAACATAAACAGACTATCTACTCCAATGAAACGAAATGCAATAAGTACCGCTGCAGAAATACAGAAAAACAAACTGAAACTCTTCTTTTTATCCAGTTTCTGTGTTACAAAATTAATAACTGCTGCCAGTGGAATAGCAACTAAGAACGTAACTGCAAAAATAACGGACACATAACTTTCAGACATGCCTAATTTATAAATAACGAAGAATGCCATATTTCCTGCAATTACAGAATTTACAAATATAAAACAAATAATTGCTAAAATTAGCCATTTTACCGGCTTTGTTTTAATAATTTCAAAATAATCTTTGAACAAATTAGATTTTTCTGTCTTTGCATTGGAGTCAATAATCAGTTCTTTGCCTTTTGTCACATGCACCATGATTCCTATACAAATAATAGCTATTGCTACAAATATAAAAGTCATCCCTGTCCATGAGGCTGATTCTTTCGCCCCGCTTTCCATGAAGAAACCTACTACAGCCAGCGGCATCACTGTGCCAATGAAATTTCCTGCCTGTGTTCCTACTGCTGCATAAGAGCGAATCGTTGTTCTCTCATTATAGTCGCTTGTAAGCTCCGCCCCTAATGCAGTATACGGTACAAAGAAGGTGCAGTATGCAGTCCACGCAACAATAGCAAAGATTCCATAATACAGTACAGCAATATTTCCTTCAAGACCGAAAGTAGAATACAAGCCAATTACTGCGATAAAAATAACCGGCATTGCCACTTTAATAAAAGGTCGCCTTCTTCCATTCTTTGCTTTACAGTTATCAGACAAGTAGCCCGTAAAAAATGTTGCTACTGCACTTAAAAAAAGTGCAACAGATGAAATAGTCCCAGCTGTTCCCGGATTAATATGCGCAACTGCCGTTAAGTAATAAACCAAATAAGTCAATAAAATACAATATACAATTGCATCTCCTACCTGTGCAATACCATAACCGATTTTTGTACCCATACTTAAAGAATTTTTCGTTTCCTTCATAGCTACCGCTCCTTTCTTCCCTATCTCGGTATTTATGCTTCAAATATGATATTCCCATCCATCATAGTCATAACTGGTTTCACTTTTAACATTTCAGACGGTTCCAGCTGAAATAAATTTTGATCCAGTACAACAATATCTGCCAGCTTTCCTTTTTCTAGTGTACCCAAATCCTTCTCTCTTCCTATGGAATATGCTGCATCCCGTGTATAAGCCCATAAAATTTCCGGCAAGGTGATTTTTTCTTCTGGACTAGAGCCTACTGGAGTCCCATCTGTCAAGCATCTGGTGATAGCACTGTAAATACCAATCATTGGATTTACCTCAAAGACAGGATAATCTGTTCCTGAAGCAAAAACGGCATTTGCATCCAGCAAACTGCGAAGAGGCCATTCATATCTGGCTCGTTCTTTTCCAATTCTTTCCGTCTTTTCGTTATTGTCGAGAGGAAGATGTACAATCTGCATGGAGGCAATTACCCCCAGCTGTGCAAACCGGGGAATATCAGAAGGATGAATATTTTCCGCATGTTCAATACAGTTTCTGATATCTGTCATATCATTAACACTTGCTGATTTCTCTGCGGCATCCAAAACAATGCGTACCGCTCCATCTCCAATGGCATGGAATTTCACACTGAATCCTTCTTTGTTAGCTGCTGTCAAAAGTGTATCATACAGTTCCTGCGGATAATCAGAAAACCCCTTTTCATTAGGTTTATCTGTATATGGTTCCAACATACAACCTGTATGCATAGAAGTTGTGCCATCGACAAAGGTCTTTAATCCGCTTACTTGTAAATCCGGATATTTGTACTTTGCTCTCAATTCTTTCGCAAGTGTAAAATCCCCATTGTCTCCTAGGCTTGGATAAAGGTGCACCCTTACTGAAAGCCTCTCGTTTTCCTTCGCTTTCATCAACTTTTTGTATCCGTCAGGCTCTTCAGTCATTACAGTCCCTGCAGCTACATCTGCAATCGAAGTTACACCACAGGAAGCCAGATATCGATACATCTTTTCCTCTACCTCCTGCCATTCTTCATCTTTCATGCGGCCTGCGTACTCCATTGGACCGCTTTCTGCATCATTTTCATACAGAAGCCCGTTTAATTCTCCCTTTCCATCTTTTCCAATAGATCCATATTTTACGGTAGTATTCTGAGTAATTCCACACTGTTCCAACGCTTTCGTGTTCACCCAGCAGGTATGCCCATCATTGGAAAACATATAGATTGGAATATCCGGAAAATTCTGATCCAGTGATTCTTTAGACGGAAGTTTGTGATCCGTCCAGTCCATAATAAACCAGCCCCATCCTAAAACATGGTCGATATCCGGGTTTGCCTCCAAATGTGCCTTTACCAAAGCTACTGCATCTTCCTCGCTTCGGGAAGATGCCAGATCCACATAATATCTTCCCTGAAAACTGGCGCTCATAAAAAAGTGAAAATGGCCGTCAATAAAACCAGGCAATATCATTTTGTCCCCATAATCCAGAATTCTAGTTTGATTCGATAGAAACTCTTCTATCTCTCCTGTCGTTCCTGTACCGATAATCCGATTTCCTTTAATTGCAACGAAGCCTTCACGAGTTCGAGCTTCCGTTCCATCAAAGATTACATTGCTTTTAATTAGAATATCTGCAATCATTTCCTTACTCCTTCCTTAAATATTTTTAGAATAGTTCGAATATTTGCTATATACTAACACGTTTTTTTCTTCCTCTTCAATTCCCCAAAGGTAGGATTTTTCTCATCTTCCCCTCATAGTTTCATTCTTTTGAACTAGATTCTCATTATAAAATATGATATACTGGCAATTAATTTATAGTTGTTAAACTAACGAACCTCTTCAGGAGTCTTCTATGAAAGTATTAACCAAAGTACATGCCATCCTAATCAGTGATTTGATTTTAAAACTACATACACTGTCAGATACTCAGGAAATTGGAAAACAATTTTTGGAAACCATTGGGGAGATAATCCCTTATCGTGCTGCCACTTTTTATAAAAATACAGATTTCGAAAACCAAACGGACTCATCACCTGTTACCATTAATATCTCCTGTCAGGACTTAGACAATTATCAAACACATTATGTAACAGATTATACAAAATGGATGTTTAGTCTTTCTAAAAGCATGGTCTGCAGAGAAAGTGATCTTTGGTCTGAAAAAGAGCGTATAAGTACAAGCTATTATCAGACCATGTATGCGCCTAAACAAATTCATTACGCAACCATTATTTCTCTTGTATATAACAGTCAATTTCTAGGTTGCTGCAGCCTCTATCGGAATAAGACTGACGGAGATTTTTCCAATGATGAAATTTTCTTACTGGATCTGATTAAAGAGCATTTGGCTCTGGCATTAGCACGCTGTTCTTCCGATACCTCTGGTTCTGCTGTGGATCCTCATCTTTTCTCTGACTCCTTATCGCTGACCGGACGGGAACGAGAGGTCCTAATGCTTATTGTCAAAGGGGAGTCCCACGAAGAAATCTGCACAAAACTTGCCATTAGCATCCACACACTAAAAAGTCATTTACAAAACATTTATCAGAAAGCCGGTGTCAAAGGTAAATTGCAGCTCTTTCATAAAATGGGGATTCTGAAGTAAACTGTTCATTATAAAATTCTCATTCCTTTTACGGTCTATAGGGCCTGCCTTTCCTCATATCATAGAAGAGAGGAGGCTGAAACTATGAAAAAAAAAGACCTAATTGCTGTTTACTCCCGTAAATCTAAATTCACTGGTACAGGTGAAAGCATCGGCAACCAGGTAGACCTTTGCAAAGAATTCATTCGAACCCATTATGGCTCTGAATCAGCGGAAAATGCCGCTATCTATGAGGACGAGGGTTTCTCCGGCGGAAATCTGAATCGTCCCGCTTTCAAAAAAATGATGCAGGCCGCCCATGAAGGAAGTTTTAAAGCCATTGTCGTTTATCGTCTTGATCGGATTAGTCGCAATATCAGTGATTTTTCAAGCTTAATCGAACAATTATCACATCTTGATACTGCCTTCATTTCCATTAAGGAGCAGTTTGATACCAGCACCCCTATGGGAAGAGCCATGATGTATATTGCTTCTGTTTTTTCTCAGTTGGAGCGCGAAACTATTGCAGAACGTATCCGTGATAACATGCATGAACTTGCGAAAACAGGACGATGGCTTGGCGGTACCACACCTACCGGCTATACCTCTGAAGCAGTCAACAATATTACCATTAATGGAAAATCAAAAAAATCCTGCAGACTGAAGATCCTTCCCAAAGAGGCCGAGATTGTGCGTACAATCTACGATTTGTATCTGGAACACGATTCCCAAACAATTACAGAATCCTTATTAATCAAACGTAATATCAGAACAAAAAATGATAAATATTTTACCCGATTTTCTATTAAAGCAATCTTGCAGAACCCGGTGTATGCAATTGCCGATCCAGACACTTATAATTATTTTTGCTCAAAAAATGCCGATCTCTTTTCTACTGCAAAAGACTTTGATGGGATACACGGCATTATGGCTTACAATCGTACTGATCAAAAACAAGGCAAAACAACAGTTTATCTTCCTGTAGATCAATGGATTATTTCTGTTGGACAGCACCCCGGTCTCATCCCGGGAAAGTCCTGGATAAAAGTGCAAGAGTCTTTGGCTCGCAATAAGTCCGGCTCCTATCGCAAACCCCGCAATAACGAAGCTCTGCTGACCGGTGTATTGTACTGTAGCTGTGGTAACCGTATGTATCCCAAATTGAGTAGACAAAAAACTACTGAAGGAATCCCCCTTCATACTTATGTCTGCAAAATGAAAGAGCGTAGCCGGCGCAGCCTCTGCCAGGAAAAAAATGCAAACGGAAACGCCCTAGACACAGCCGTGCTCGAACAGATTAAACTGCTGAAAAGTGACTTCGGCAAGTTTGCAAGTCACTTAAAACAAGGGCATCACTTCCATGCAGATATGCATACTCATGACAAAGAAAACCTTGCACTGTTACGAAAAGAAGCATCCCACATGAAAAAGAAAATGGAAGGTCTTGTAGATTCTTTGGCTGATTTAGGAAGCCGCACTGCCAGACAGCAAGTTATAAAGCGCATCGAGCAGTTAAATCAAAACTCTCTGGAGTTGAATTCGCGTATTTGTGAATTGGAAAGCTTTACTTCTCAGTATACATTAACAGATATCGAATTTAATCTAACAGCACAAACCCTTTCTGTATTCAGCACAAGTATTGATGAAATGTCTCTCGAACAAAAACGCACACTTATCCGAACACTTATCCAAAAAGTAATCTGGGATGGTTCCAGCGCTCATGTGATTTTTTGGGGAACATCGGGGATCGAAAAAGATAAAAACATCCTTTTTAAGTAAAAATCCCTGTTAATTCCATACGATGTCCCTTTTAAGGTTCCCGCTATTTCCAAGTGTGCATTGGTGCCTGCCTTACATGGATTTTGAGCTATAAACGCCTCTGTGGTAGGATAGCAAATGAAATCCTAATGGGAATTCGGTCTTCTAAAAAAAATAAGGCTGAAGTTTCTCTGTCCGTTCCCATTGGAACTGACAAAGACGGAAATGAAATCAGCTTTAACGATATTCTCGGAACGGATCCGGATGCTGTCCTCGATGATATCAGCCTGAAAATACAAGTAGCTAAATTGCTCAAAGCAATAGACACAGTTCTCACACCGAGAGAAAAAAAGGTAGTAGTATATAGATACGGAGTCTCAGGATATGAAGCAAAAACGCAGCGAGAGGTTGCTGCTATACTGGGAATCAGCCGTTCTTATGTTTCCCGCATCGAGAAAAAAGCGCTGTTAAAATTAAAAGACGAGCTGAAACATGAAAGGGACTAGACGAAATTTTTTAGTACGTACCCCAGAAAAATGGGGTGCGTACCTCTTTTCAGGCAAATGGCATCTCACCGCTGCCTCTATCTGAGCAGTCTCAGAACCCAAGAGCCTGCTCAAAGCTGCCCGAATCGCTGAGATACTGGGCGATCTCTGCAAAGACAGGTCCTGCGGAACTGCTTCCCGATTCCACATCTTCTACAAATACAGTAATGGTATATTCCGGATCATTTGCCGGTACAAATCCGGTCATCCAGCCATGAACTGCATCATGCCCGGCCATTCGGCTTTCGGCAGAACCTGTCTTTCCTGCCATTTCCACATCCGCTGTCAGAGATTTCCCTGACCCGGTTATCATCGTCTGTCTCATCATCTCCATAATTTTTTCTGCTGTCTCCCGGCGAATGATCTGCTGCCCCGCCTCGCGTGCTTCCTCCTGAAGAAGCAGATGAATCTGCGGATTTTTTCCCTGTGCTGCAATGATATTCGTCATTTTGGCAACCTGAAGAGGTGTTGTCAGGAGTTCTCCCTGCCCAATGGACAAGTTTGCAATTGCAGCGCCGCCCGACTGATATGCAGTCATCAGGTTTCCTTCCTTTTCATCGGGATAATCTTCCAGCACTCGCTGCCCCAGGCCCAGCTTATAAGCCATATTTAACACTGCATCTGCACCTGTCTGCCTCCCTGCCTGAATAAAGGCCGAATTGCAGGACTGAGAAAAAGCTTCTTTTAATGTAATCGTGCCGTGCCCATTTTTGCCTCCTGTTTTACAATTTATCCTTTTCCCGTTAATCTCCTCATAACCCTTGCATACAAAAGTTTGCTCCGGCTGCATACCCTGTTCAAGAGCAGCTGCAGCCACTGCAATTTTAAAAACCGATCCCGGCGGGTATTCTCCCTGTGTGACTTTATTTATCAGTTCTTGCCTGCGACTGTCCATATAAGAACTGATTTTGTTTGGGTCAAATACCGGTGTGCTGCCTGCTGCTGCAATCTCCCCGCTCTTGCTTTTAATGACTACCGCTGCCGCATTCTTTCCGCTTTTGGCCAGCGCCTCTTCCACCTTTTTCTGCAGTCCTGCATCCAGTGTTGTGGCAACCCCCTTTTTTACATAGGAATCTGCTTCCATAGCTGTTGAGACAACAAGCCCCCTTCCCGGGATCAGATTCCCTTTTACATCTGCTGTTGTAAAAATCTTTTTATTAAGCAGAGAAAGTTCTTTATCGCACATCTTTTCAATTCCTGCAGCACCGCTGAAATCTCGGGGGTTCACATATCCAAGCATATGGACTGCCGGCTGCTGACGACTGTACCGCCTTCCAGCTTCGATAATGTATGCAGAAGCATTGCGAATCAGCCGTTCTCCTGTTTTTTTATCATAGCGGGAGGAGGCAAAGACTCTATAGCCATTGTCTCCATTTTTAATTTCTTCTGCACCCAGAATATTCAGTGCATTTTGCGCCTCTCCATCTAGCTGCTTCTCCCTGATAATAAAAATATACTCCATACTGTTTCCCACAAGCGGCGTGCCATTGCAATCATAAATCAGCCCTCTTGTATTTGCTCCCTGCAGAGCGATGAGCTGCTGCGATGCGGCTGCCTGTGACAAATCTTCATGTCCGATAAGCTGGATATATACCAGCTTTCCCACCAATGCTCCAAGCAGCACGCCAAAAGTGATACATACAATTTTCAATCGTTTTCTATCCATAAAAATACTCCCTGTACCATATTTTTACC